>DAOWJK010000011.1 GCA_030640395.1 Nanobdellota archaeon
TGGATATAAAAGTTTTCTTCTTGTTCTCTAAGATCTGAACCACTTAGATTAACAAATTTCCCAAGACTAATTTCTTTAGTCTGATTATCAAAGAGGACTTTAACCATAGAATCAGCAGGATAGAACTCTCCTTCTGCATATTGTAGTATAAGTTTTCCATTAATCTCTTCGTTAATACTAAAAAATTCCTTATCTGGAGTTAATCCTACTCTACCAGTGATTTGTTGAGGAAAAAAATATAATAATGTTATTATACCACAAATAAGGAGAAAAAATATTACTGGTATTATCTTTGATCTTATCTTGCTGTCTCTTGTTTCTTCTTCTGGCGGTTCTTTCCCTAGATATTTACTTACAACTCTGCCATCCTTATCTCTAAAACTCGTGTAAGAATAGGGACCATAAAATTTATCACCTATTTTTATATAACGTTTATAAGCCATGTTTGGATTCTAGGCTCTTAACTTTATTCTTTTTTAGATTTTTTACACCCAAAACTTGTAGCGTAAAAATTATTTTTCTAAAACCTTTTTTTATGATTTATGATGTACTGTAAAAGATACAAATAGCCTTTAAATATTTTTCATTTTTATCATGAATCCAATTTTAGAAAGCTAAAAGGCGACTCAATTCTTACTTAAATCTAAAAGTATTTAAAATAAGTTTCTTTTGAGTGATTATGGCAGAAAAACAAGAAAAAGAAAAGTATAAAGAAATGCTTGATCAGCTTTATGAACATGTAAAGCAGGTTAAGATAACTGAAAGGTTTGAGATCCCAAAAGTCCAGGGATTTGTTGAAGGTAATAAGACAATCATAACAAACTTTTCACAAATATGCTCAGCCTTAAGAAGAAAACCAGAACATTTAGGTAAGTTCTTGTCTAGAGAACTTGCAGTCCAAACTACCATAGAAGCTGAAAGACTAATCTTCAACAGAAAATTAAGTTCAGGTATAATTAATGAAAAAATTCAGAAATATGTTAATGAGTTTGTGATATGTCCTGAATGCAAAAAGCCAGATACAGAGTTAATTAAAGAAGACAGGTTATCTTTTGTTAGGTGCCTGGCTTGCGGAGCAAAGCACTCAGTTAGAAGTAAAATTTAAAATCCCAAACTTTATAAAACAAAATTCCCTTAGAGTTTTAAGAGATTCATTGAATCTATAATTAAATTGGAGGTAATAAAATAAAAATGGCAACAAAAGGATATTGTGTAAAATGTAAGAAAATGGTTGAAATGAAGAACCCTGTAGAAAGCAAGACAAAAAGAGGCACAAAAATAGCAAAAGGAAAATGCCCCAACTGCGGAACAACTGTTTGCAGAATGGGTGGAATAACAAAATAACTAAGTTTATTAACTAATTCTTTTTTTTATTTTCTATAAACTTTATAGAAGTTTTATGCGATTTCCCTCGGAGGCTCTTAAAGAAATCGCTTCACGGAACAGGAAGGGAAGGAGTGTGCGAGCGATTTCGAGGCTCAACAAAGTTGAGTCATCCCAGTGGGATGGTAGGAAGTAAAATTTAAAATCAATAACCCGTGCGAAGTCGGGAGTTTGGGAAACCGCTTAGGTTTCTTTCATTTTTATGAACATAAAAATACATAAAACATACAGAAATGTAGTTGCTATTTGTGATTCTGATTTAATCGGGAAAAAATTTGTGTCGCAAGAACGCACAGATTTAGGAAACTTTCAGTTGGATATTAAAGAATCTTTTTACAAGGGCGAGGAAAAAACAAAGCAGGAGATAATCTCAATAATGCGGAATATGTCAAGGGAAGATTCCACATTCAATATTGTCGGAGAAGAATCAGTAAATTGTGCCTTAGAAGCAGGAATTATTTCTAAAGACGGAATTAAAAAAATTCAGGGAGTTGTGTTTGCTTTAGTTCTCATGTAAGTGAGAACTAGTGAAAATCTTTGATTTGCTCTGGTTTTGATGTGAAATTAAAAAGAACCTCTTTCAGTATTTATTTGTAAGAAAGTTTTATGTAACTCATCTGCAATAAAAGAATCCAATGTAAAAGCAGGACATTTTTTTGCGTCTTTAGCAGAATATTCTATTTCTCCTGTTCCTGCAATAAAAGACGATCTCTCTACCGCCAGACAAGAACTCTCTTCAGGATCTCTAATATATCTTAAGATACAATAAGAATCTTTTAATTCAGTACCACGGAGACAAGCACAATATTCATTTCCCATATAAATTTGAAATAAGTAGAGAATATAAAGATTATTATAGTGAAACATATATTTTCTCCAAAACTTTATAAAACAATTTCATCTTAAACAAATATGGGTTATTATAATAAAAACCAAAATCAGGAAGAGCCGAAAATTATACGGGCGCCGCTTCCAAAGGGCAGGGAAGTTATTGGAATAATTGAACAGCGGCTTGGGGGAAACAAGATGATGGTTAATTGTCTTGACGGCAAACAGCGAAACTGCAGGGTTCCCGGAAGATTGAAAAGAAGACTCTGGCTCCGTCCTGAAGATATTGTAATTGTAGAGCCATGGGAGCTTGACGACACAAAAGCCGACATACTTCTCAAATACCGCTCAAATCAAATAGCATGGCTGAAAAAAAATAACTATTTGAAAACAGAAAAAGAGGAGTTTTGAAATATATTTTAAAGAACACAAATAAATAAAAAAGCTTCCAGAGTAAAATAATTATGGAATCTGATGAAAAATCAAGATTGGTTAATCAAATAAAAGAAGATGCAAAAACTTCTTTGAGACATATGTCTGATAAAAGACAAGACTTTTATAGTAGAGTTATTGGAAAAATAGAAAGTTTTGAAACAAAGACATCAGAACATGAAGGGACTAGATTAAAATTAAGAGCCTTGCAAAAAGAGATTATGCATAGCATAGACGATTTAAGGGAATATTGGGATAGTAAAGATGTTACTTCTTATCTTAATGCATTAAAATAAATCAAAAACCTTAAAACCTTTTCTATACTCAATCATATATGAAAAAAATCCTTTGTGAAAAACTTCCAAGAATAATAAAAAACAAAAAGCAACTTGAAAAGCTTTTAAATGTGAAAATAAAAAACAGAGGCAAAGAAG
The DNA here is from genome assembly GCA_030640395.1 of Nanobdellota archaeon. Classification (GTDB taxonomy): domain Archaea; phylum Nanobdellota; class Nanobdellia; order Pacearchaeales; family GW2011-AR1; genus JAGLYK01. The sequence continues at coordinate 3,078 of DAOWJK010000011.1, forward strand.
TTTCTATTGAGGGAAAGCCAGAAGATGAATACACTGCGGAAAAAGTAATTGATGCTTTGAATTTTGGATTTGCTTTTTCCAGTGCAATCCAGATAAAAGAACAAGACTGCACTTTTGAAATTCTAAACATAAAAGACCACACAAAAAGAAAAGACCTTGAAACAGTCAGGGCAAGAATAATCGGAACAAAAGGAAAAACCCTGCAAACCCTGCATCAATTAACAAAGTGTTATTTTGAATTAAAAGACAACTTCGTGGGAATTATCGGCGAACCAGAATGCATCAAAAATGCACAAGACGCAATTATTTTAATAATTAAAGGTTCAAAGCAATCAAATGTTTACAATCTCTTAGAAAGACATCAGGTGAAAGAACCTGTTGATTTGGGGTTAAGAAAGTAAAGTTCTCGTCCAAATTAAAACGTCTCGGGAAGGACTCGAACCTTCGACCTATCGGTTAACAGCCGATCGCTCTACCAACTGAGCCACCGAGACCTAAAACAATTAAAAGATTTTTACTTTTAAAGTTTGCTAATCAAAATCTTCCCCCTCTCTCCACTAATTTTATAAACATCTTTCTCTTTCTCTAATCATGAATTTAAACAAGGCAATTCAAAACAGGCACAGCGTCAGAAGATTCACTTCTAAAAAACCAGACTGGCGGGATATTATTGAATGCATTGATTCTGCAAGATATGCCCCAATGGCAGGAAACATATTCAGCTTGAAATTCATCGTTGTCAGCGACAGGGAAAAAATCCAAAAACTCGCAGACGCAGCACAACAGCATTTTATTGCCCAGGCACACTATGTTGTTGTCGTGTGCACAAATCCTTCAAGGACAATTAACTCTTATGAAGAAAGAGGGGGGAAATTCTGCAGGCAGCAAGCAGGCGCAGCAATCCAAAATTTTCTTTTAAAAATTCAGGAAGCAAAACTCGCAACCTGCTGGATAGGGCATTTTATTGAAGAACAAGTAAAAGAAGCTTTGCAAATTCCAGAAGACATCCAGGTTGAAGCAATATTCCCAATAGGACATGAACTTGGAAAAACAGAAAAAAGAAGAAAAATAGATTTTAACCAAATTCTTTATTTTGACAAATATGGAAATAAGAAGATGAAAAATCCAAGGAAGCTGGATGTTTAAGCTTTGTGGATAAAATATCTTCTGTGTAAAAAGTCTAAATAAACTTAATATCTTTTTTACCAAGCAAAAAAACTTCGCAGAACATTACTTTCCCATTAATCACTTCTTTCTCACTTAATAATTTCTTTATTTTTTTAGAAGGAATAGCCTTCTCCCATGAACAATGATTAGAATTAAGATAATACTTACAATGATTACATAAACCATCAGGATATTTTTCTTTTAAAGCTTCTTTTGTTATTTTTTCTGAATCTCTTTGAAATTTTAAATCATATTTTTCAGATTTCCTAAGTTCTCTATATTGTTTTGCACCTTCTTTTAATTTTGGAATAGTTTGTTCTTGTAGGTAAGTTTTAACCATTTTTATTCACCTCCATTTAAAGAATAATACTCCAAGTTATTTAAACATTCCTAAAAAAAACAAAACCCTGAGTTTCCTCAGGGCATTAATAAAAAAACTATCTTATAAATTCTATGCCTAAATCAGATATTTCCTTTGCCATAGGAAGTGATTGCTCTTCAGCAGTTCTTCCCAGGACATAAGGTGACTTGACTCCTGTCATGATAGTTATCACCCGCACTTTGCCGACAAAGTCCTTGCTGATTCTCGCACCAATAATAACCTGCGCCTCAGGACTCAGGTTCTCAGAAACCACTCGCCCAATCAAATCAAATTCCTCAAGCTTCAGGTCCTGACCGCATGTCACATGTATCAAAGCTCCGGTAGCACCCTGATAATCCACATCAAGTAGAGGATGAGTCAAGGCTTGCTTTACAGCTTCTGTTACACGACCTTCAGTATCTGATTCACCAATTCCAATCACAGCAACACCACCACCTTTCATAATAGCCGAAACATCTGCGTAGTCCAGATTAATCAAACTCGGTAAAGTAATTGTCTCAACAATTCCCTTAATCATTGTGCTGGTTAATTCATTGGCAACAGCAAACGCCTGTTCAATAGGCAACTGCCCGGCAATATCAACAAGCCTGTTATTATCAAGAACTATGCACGTGTCTGTCACGTCTCTCAGTTCCTGCAAACCAAACTCTGCCTTGTCAATTCTCGCTTTCTCTGCTTCAAACGGCATTGTCACAACAGCAATCACAACTGCGCCAGTCTCTTTTGCCAACTGCGCAATTACCGGCGCTGCACCAGTACCGGTTCCACCACCCATACCAGCGACGACAAATACCATGTCTGCCTGTCCAACAGCTTTCTTAATATCCACAATCGCTTCTTTAGCTGCTTCTCTTCCTCTTCTGGCATCTCCGCCTGCACCCAAGCCTCTTGTCAATTCCTTGCCAATAAGAAGTTTCTCATCAGACTTTGTAACACTTAAATGAAGCGCGTCAGTATTTGCTGCATAAATTGTTGCTCCACTAACACCTTTGTTGAAAAGCCATGTTACCATATTTGAGCCGCATCCTCCAACACCAAGAACCTTTATGTTCGCCTTCCCTGCTCTTAACTCATCAAAATTAATGCTGTGCGAATTTGTATTGTCGATTGCTTCTTTTGCAAAATCTAACACCATATTTTTTTTTACCTCCTTGTAATTTTATGAAACTTTTCTACGAAAAGTTTAAATAGTTGACAAACTTCCAACTATTATTAAAAGAAAAAGAGGAAGAAATCACCTCTGCATACAGAAATATTAATTAAACCGCCAAGTTAAAATTAATATAATAAAAAATTAAGAATTCTCTTATTTAAATATATTTTGGTGATAAAACACAATAATTAATCTTTTGTTTTTGCTAATGATTTTCTTTTTCTCAAGGTTACAAATGTCCCTACCCCCACTAATCCAAGAATAAATATACCTACTATTAAAGATAATCTTTCTTTAATTGTTCCTATTACTGCACCAGTAATTCCTACTGAATTTGTTTTAGGGATGTCCTCTGTTGTTGGGGTACTTGTTTCATTTGTATCAAGCCCTATTTTTGTTTGATTTTGATTTAGAGTTTCATTTGTTTGACTATTATTTATAGTCTCCTTCGGAGTATAGCTTCCGCCGCCTCCTCCAGAACTTCCGCCAGTATCAGAAGGCGGTACCGGACATACTCCACAATCTTTTGTGCAAGAAGAACAAGTTTCTCCACCATTACAATTTCCATCCCCGCAATATGTTTCCTGCTCTTTTATTCCAGAATGTTTTAATCCAGAAATTTTATATTGAGTATTGTTGTTTACTAATTCACAAACATAATTTGTATTTGAACTGGGACAACTTAACCATGTTTCATTTTCGCCTGTGCATGTTTCAGAAATTTCACTAATATTTAAAATTTCAGCGTCTTTAATGCAAATTCCTGTCCCATTAAGCACTTTATTAAAGTAAATTGTTTTTGTTTGATTTTGAGAAGTTAAATCCAATCCTTTAATTATTAAATAAGAAAAAGTGCTTTCATTGTTTTGTTTTTCTATAAATAAATCAGCGAGGTTTATTTTTCCTTCTGTTAAATTAAAATCAAACTCTAACAAAGTTTCATTATTTTCTTTAAACTTAATTGTGTTATTTTCTTTTTCTAAAGTTAAATTTGTTAAGGTAGTATTGATATTAGTTTCATTTCCCATAATTCCGTCCTTATTATAATCGCATAGTTCATACTGAAATTCAAAATATGTATTGTTATTCCATAAATCTAACTCGAGATTGGTTAAGGCATAACAAATATTAAAATCATATTCTATTTTGGTTCTGTTTTGTAATTGGGAATCATTTTCTAAGCAAATTCCTTGATTTTGCCATCCACTCCAAGAAGAGTTTGTTATGTTAGGTAGACAATAATCACATACCCCAACATTTCTATATTCAATAATTGTTTTGTTATTTATTTCCCCACAATAATTGTTATCATATTGAATTAAATTTCTTGTTTGATTCATTGTATCATTTAATGAACAAGAAATATTATTCCAAGAGTCCCAAGAAGTATTAACTAAATTTGGTGTGCAAAAGTCACAAAATTGTGGCTCAAATTCTAAGTAATTCCCCTCGTATAAATCAGAATTTAAACTTGTTTGAGCAAAACAATTATTTTTATCGTAAGTTTGGTTGCAATATTTAAAATCCTCTTCTTGACAATTTCCATAATCAACACATGTCCAGTTTGGTAAACAATAATCACAACTTTCATATGTTCCGTTATCAACAGGCAAACTATATGTTTTATTACAATCATTAACATCTGTGTAAGTTATTAAAACTAAATCATCTTGCTGACAAGAGTTTTCATTGTTTATCCAATTTGGCATGCAATCACAAACATCTCCAATCCCATTATTATCTAAATCTTCTTGACTTGGATTTTGATTATAAGGACAATTATCTATGGCATCATCAATCCCATCATTATCTATATCTGTATTTGTAACAACATAACTCTCATCTAAGAAGAATTCTCCAATTAAAGTTGGGTCCCAATTCCAATAATCTAAAACATTCTCACTATAATCTATTCTAAAAAATCCTGACTCCCCCCAACCAGTACCCCAACTATTTTTACAAATCCAATATTGGTTATTGTCATCATAACCTATGATAGAAACAGCGTGGAGACCTAAGTAATCTCCATAAGCCCATTGATATATCCCAATAGAATAATCATAAAAATCTTCATAAACAGCCATATAAATAGTTACAGGTCCATAATCATTTATTGCTTGTTTTATTGTAGAGGGTGAACTCACTAGATTATAGTCAAGGATTTTTACTAATTCATTTTGCCAATTAACACATTTGTTTGAACACAATCCATCAGTTCCAGAATAAGGAAAACAAGATTCTTTTACTACACCATTTGTTTTAATATAGTCAAAAGTATCATCAGACCACCCCCCATTACAATCTCCTGCCTCACTACAAGAAACTAAATCTTGCTCTGATAAATCTATATTATAATCAGGATTATTTAAAGCAATATTAATTCTTGATTCTACAACACCAACTGCTGAAAAAGCCCAACAACTTCCACAACTACCTTGAGATTTTATGGGGGTAGTCCAATCGCCACCATCTTTATTTCTCCAATCTATTGTAGAAGGATAACTTCCGATAAAATTAGTTTTTAAAAGTTTAGTTTCTTCACTTGACTTAGATCTTGTTTGTAATAATAATGCTTTTTTCTCTTCTAAAGATAAATAAGACATACTTGTTTCTCCAGCAGTCCACTCTTTACTTTCAGATTTTATTATCTTATTAATGTTGTTTATTCTATCTTCTACAAACAAGTTTGACGACTTAATAGAATCTTTTTTTATATCAAAAGTATTTGCTGAAATAATTGAGACAATAACTATGATTAAAACAAGGGAAATTAATTTTTTCATTTTTCACATTCCCCTCTATAAAAAGCCTATTCTTCACATTCTGTTCCATCTGGAAAAATACAATATCCTGTTTGTGAACCATCAGGATTTGTTCTAATCTCTAATATCCCCCCCACATCCTCACAATAAACAGAAGCAGGATTTGCAATTTGAGAATTTTGAGAACTATTATTTTCTTTATTATGATTAATCATTAAAACAAAAACTAAAACAATTAATACAATAAAAATTAACATTAAAATATATCTGATTTTCATTTTATTTCAAATATTTAACCCCTTAAAAGATTTTCTATTCTCATTTACCTGTGCGTGAAAAGAGATATATAAGTTTTTCATTTACTTGTGAATGAAGATAAAATGAGGGTTCGTTATGTCAATATTTCAATAACAGAAGATTTAGCTAAAAAAATAGATGAGTATGTTAAAAAAGCAAAACAGGGTTATCGCTCAAGAGCAGAATTTATTTCTGAATCTATTAGATTAAGATTGGGAATTATCAAGAGCAAAAAGAAATCTTAAATCTTCTCCTTCAACTTCCCAATCTTCCTCCAACTCTTCTTCAACTTCTTATTACTTTCTTTAACAATTATCTTCAAAAATTTATCATCAACTAGAATTTTATTTTTTTCAATAATTGGAAACTCTAATTTTTCTGTACTATTCAATTCAGCAACAAATCTATTTCTCGTCGCTATTATCCCGGACCTCTTCCAACCAGCCAACTTTGCTTTATTTAAAAAAGATTGAGCATCATCCAAACTATCACAAGCAACATGTAAAATACAAGGTTCAGATTTAAATTTTATGCCCTTAGTAAACATTTTCTGGGAAAATGTTTCGGGGTACACACGAAGTGTGTTTATTCTTTTTTCCTTTTTAACAATCTCATTCAAATCCTTTTTCAACTTATTAAAACTAATCATCTCATGATAAACTTTCAAAAACAAACCTTTTTCTTTTTTATCCTGATTAATCATTAAAACAATCCTTCCAGAACACGAAGAAGTCGTGTAAAAATTCTCAAGAGAATTTATCTTCTTACATAAAGAAATTATTTTTTCATCCCATTTCTTTTTAGAAGATTTATCTAATTTAGAAAGAATAGATTTTTTTCGTTGAAGGAAATTATTCATAAGATTTAAATAAATTCAAAACTATTAAAACTTATGGAAAAACCAATAATTGCGACAAATATTGACGGACTTTTAATAGAACATTCTGCATTTATAGAACCACATAGAAAATGGTTTGAAAGAGCAATAGAAAAAACAGGAGATGAATCCTTAAGAAAATATATTGGAGCAGACCCTTATTTCCCGGGTGTGAATATTGCCATGGAAAAAATTATGCCAGATGCTACACCAGAACAAAGAACAGCACAAGCAAGAACATGGTATCAGGAAGATGTTATTAAATATATAAAAGAACATCCGGAAATAATTAAAAAAAATGTGGCAGAAAAATTAAAAGCATTAAAAGAAAAATACAAATTAATTCTTTTAACAACAAACACTCAAGATTATATAAACAAGATAATTGAAGTTTCACATCTTCATGGAATTTACGACGACATAATTGCGAGCAATACAGAAAAAGAACCAGACAGAGAAGAATTAATAAAAGAACTAAAAGAACAATACCAACAACCAAAATATTATTTTACTGGGAAAGAAGACCAAAAAACAATTACAAGATTTGAAAGTTTAGGAATAAAAATAATTACAAAAGAAAATATTGATGAGATAAAATAGTTCTGTGAAGATAAATAGCAGGGGTTTTAGAAAATGATTAATGGTAAAGTTCACCTAATGTACAATCCATATCCACAATTTTTTCTCCGTAAACCCATTTAAAATCCAATTCAGTTCTAACCACTTTTTCAATAATTTTTTCTGGAATTCCTTTAATTTGTTCTGCAACGAATTCGTCTAAAGGTGCTTTCTGAGTATGTTCAGGCCATTGATTATATTCACACAATAAATTAAGCCCATTAATAGCATACCGATTTTTTAAATCACATTGCTCTAAAGGATTATCTTCTTGTAGCCACTCATAAGCTCTTTGAAGTTGTGTAACAAATACCTTATCCCAAAATTGCTGAAGGGTTTTCCCCCAAAATGGAGGGAAAAACAACTTTTCTAAAATCCCAAATTTCTTTTCCGGATGATTCTCGTAATATCTTGCTTGATTCCATGCTTTGAACATAAATGCTAATTTCTCCGCCCCAATACCTATTTTTGCAATCTGATAATCTGCCCTAAATAAAACTTTATTTATATTAATATTAGCTTTTGCTACAGGATAATCAGAAGGTTTGGAAAGTAATACTTTGGGGGCAAAAATCGGTTTATATTTGTCATCTAAAACCTCTCTTGAATAAAGAACTCTTTCAATAAGTTCCCGAGAAGGAGCTCTAACATAAAAATTAGTTCTGTCACCATTACCAATAAAATTATCAATCCTTTCCCTTACTTTCTCTTTATCTATCTGAGTTTCTAATTTTTCCATATAATCTAATAAGAATAATAGTTTATAATTATTAGTAGTCCATAAATGTCGACTAAATAGTTAAATTTATAAGAGAGATTATCAATTAAATAATTATGGAAAATAAGATAACAACGCTCTTAGAAGAGTATGGTCTTGATAAAAAAGAAATTAAGATATATTTATTATTAGTTGAAAAAGGAGAACTAAATGCATATAGTTTAGCAAAAATCACAGGAATTCATAGATCCACTACCTATGCCGTACTTGAGAGACTTCTCTCAAAAGGATTTATCAACAGAATTCAGAAAGATGAAAAAACATTTTACTCTGCTTTTGAAATCACTCAAACAATAACTAAAATAAAAGAAAAAGAATCAATACTTTTATCTCTTATCCCAGAATTTGAAAAAGTGCGAGAAGAAGGCATATCAAAAGTAAGAGTATTGGAAAGTAAAGAAAGTCAAAAACAATTTAATTTTAATTTATTTAATCAAATAAGTAAAGGAATAATTAAAGAATTGTATATTATTAGTGGGGGGTCTTCAGATACAATAAATATTGGAAAAGAATCTTCAGAAAATTTAAGCTCAGAAATATTTTTAGAAAGTTTATTAAGAGAAATAAAAAGAAAAAAGATCCATAAGAAAATAAAATATAAAGGAATATGGAATGAAAAATTTAAAAGAAGTAAAATTTTAAAATTATTCTCGGAATTAGGGAAAAATAAATTTCTTGAAAAACTCCCAACTTTAGCAACAACAGTTATTTTTGGGGAGTATCTTGTATACCTTTTCACAATGAATGGAGTTCCACAAGTAATAGAAATTCAAAATAAACTAATTGCAGAAGAAAATAAATTTTATTTTTCTTATCTATGGAAACAGGCTAAACCTTAAAAAATTAGGAACAAAAATAATCATAAAAAAGATATTGACCCTATTCTTTCTCCAAAATTTTACAATTAATATTTTCTTCTTCACACAACTCACAAAATTCCCTGGCATCATCCTCGCTTCCAACAATACTCCCCCAGTGCATTGGAATCGCCAAATCAGGTTTAATCAACTTCGCAGCCTCAACAGCTTCCTCTGCACTCATTGTGAACCTGCCCCCAATAGGCAGCAAAGCAACCAATTTCCTGCCCTGCTGTTTATAACCTGTAAGCTTTTGCATCTCAGGAATAACATCTGTGTCCCCTGCATGATAAATAAGAACACTATTTATTTTTATGAGATATCCTACCCAACCCTCTTCCTTAGGATGAAAATGCTTGTCAATATTATACGCCGGCAAAACAGAAATCTTCGTGTTCCCAAAAACCAACTCATGCCCTGGCTCAACAACCTCCAGCTTAATCAGCACATCAAACCGCACAATCTTGCTCTGGCAATCAGCAGTCAAAAAAATTTTTGTCCCTTCTTTAATAATTTTCTTAATGTCAGCAACACTGCAATGGTCATAATGGCTGTGAGTTATTAAAATCAAATCTGCCTTCTCAGAATCATCTTTGATATTATAAGGGTCAATATAAATCACCTTGCCCTTAGTAGAAATCTTCATAGAAGATTTATCGGGGTACGCCTGTGGTGTTGAATTCTTGATCAAAAATCCTGCATGCCCTAACCATTTAAGTTCAATATCATTTATTTTCATAAAAAAGAAAATTTGAGGAAGTTTTTAAAGATTTTGGGGTTATTTATTTAATGACAATAATTCTTATAAATGAAAGAATATTACAATTGATATGAAATCACTTGAAGATTTTAAGATAGAGTGTCCAGCATCATGGAAAGGGTTTGGACCAGGATGGAGGACAGTAGCAGTTATTTATTTTTTTGATAATGATGGGAGAGGTTTAAGTAAGAAAGAGTTAAGTGAAAAAATAGAATTAAATGACGATGAATTAAAGAGAGGATTAGGAGCGATGCAACAAACAAATGAAATATTATTTAGAGAAAATGCCACTGGAAGAAGATATTATTTAGAACCTAAAACAAGAGAAGCATTTAAAGGACTTTATAATCTTTAATTATTCAAGACTATTTTTTTCCCACTCAGCTATTGACTAGACTTTGAAAGATTGTGGCACTGATTGGTAATTTTATTAAGAGTTAATTTTTCATCCATAAATATTTCGTATATTTTTTTTACATTTTGGAGTTTTTTATAAGTGTTTTCCATTCTTCTTTTCAGTAATAAAAATTCTTCTTTTAGGTTCTCTAAATATACTTCTTTGTTATCTTCTTTTATTTCTTGGTCATCTAAAATCCACAGAAAAACAGAGATTACACCTTTCCTGCTTTTCAAAATACTTAAATCACTCTCAGGAATTTGATTAGCAGAATAATGACAAAATTCGCTAATATATCTATTAACTTCTTCACTTTTGGGAATTATTTTTTTGAACTTGTTTCTTGTAATTTGATAACTTCTACCGAACTCAATTATTTCTTTTTCTAATTTATTTAGTAGCTGTGGTGCTTTGGGGGTTAAACCAACTTTTTTGAAATCCTCTGTATACATTATTAAATTATCCCTCATCCTACTTGTTTCTCCTTTTCCAAATAATTCTACTATTGAATCTATGCTCTCTTCTAAATTATGTTTGTCCCACTCCTCTCCAAATCCTTTTTGTTGTGTTTCTTTTAGAGCTTTTTCTAAATTAATTAGAGACCCATAGCTTTCATGGATTACTTCACGATATTCTTCTTGCATTTTAATCACATAAATTTTTAATTTATAAATCTTTTTACTCAGGGGCTCTGTTAAAAAAGTTCTTAGAGAAAAGTAAATAATCCCTGAAAACCACTCTTTAAAACTAAAAAAAGAAAAACTAAAAAAATCTTTGATAAAAAAACATTTATAATCTTTAATTATTCAAAACTATTTTTTTCCCACTCCCCCATCTTCCCAGTTTTCAACTTTTTATCCAAAATCTCCAACTCTTCATAAATCCCTTCAATCAGCTCATAATTTTTTGCCTCTTCCAAACTAACCCATTTATATTCTGTTAAGGCGTGGCAAAGTTTAACATCTTCCCCAACTGGCTCTGCCCACAAACTAATTATTAACGAAGGAATATTATCTGAACGAATATAAACCAAACTCGTAACATAATTAAGATTTTTAATCTCCAATCCAACTTCTTCCATGACCTCTCTTTTGCTCAAATCCTCTAAAACATTATACCAGTGAGAAGAAGTGTCTTTTTCCCTTAAAGCATAATCCAAAACTTCCAACTTGCCCCCAGGCACAGTCCATTTTCCAGGAAATGCTTTTTCATAATCCGCCCTTTTCGCAATTAAAAATTTTCCGTCCTTAACTAAAATCACAGTAGAAGTAATATAATGTGCTTGATTTTTATCGTATTTCATACAAACAAAAGATTAAATTATTTTATAAGGATTATTGTGATTTACTGCAACTTCTCAACTGCCTTCGCAATCCTCAACATCTTTTCATCTTCAAACTTGTCACAAGCAACCTGCATCCCAACAGGAATTCCATCAATCTTTCCAATCGGCAAACTCAGCGCACAATTCCCATACAAATTATAAGGAATAGTTAAAGCATCATAAGCATACATATCCTCAACAGAAATACTCTCGCCAATCTTATGCGGCAGCTTCGGACAAACAGGAGAAATAATGCAATCAACCTTTTCAAAAGCTTTTGCCAACTCTTTAGAAAAAAACTCCTTTGCAATCAAAGACTTATGATAATATCTTCCATGATGCTCTGCCTTGGAAATTTCACTCCCTCCTAAAATTCTTCTCATAACTTCTGGACCGCAAGCATCCTCAATTTTCTTCCCATACCTCCTGCCATCCAGTCTCCGGGTTGCAGAAAAAAACTCAACATAAACCAAAGGATAATAAGTCGCAACAGCCAACTCAAAATTAGAAATCTTTATCTTCCTAATCTCCCACCCATATTTTTCGCTGGCTTTTTTAATTCTCTCCCCAATCAAATCATCAATTCTCTTATCCCGAGACTCAAAATCCAAAACACCAACAACTAACTTCCTAGGAACTTTATTCAAGTTCTTCAAATCAATTTTCTTGCCCCGTAATGCAGCCTCGTCAGAGGTTCTCGTGCCCTCTTTGGGTATACTTTGGGGTACACCAGGCGGTGTGCTTTCCTGAGAAATAGAATCTTTCTCATCTTTGCCATAAATCACACTTAACAACAAACCAGCATCTAAAACATTTTTTGCAATAGGTCCAATCTGATCTAAACTCATAGAAAGATCAATTAAACCATAACGAGAAACAGATGAATAAGTTGGCTTCACTCCAACAACTCCGCAGTGCGACGCAGGATTTCTTATGCTCCCTCCAGTGTCAGAACCCAAAGCCATGTCGCAAAAACCCGCAGCCACAGCAGCCACACTACCCGACGACGAACCTCCAGGAACAAAACCAAAAGCAGCAGGATTTTTCGTCGCACCAAAAGCACTTGTCTCACCAGAACTCCCGCACGCAAACTCATCACAATTTGCCATTCCCAAAATAATCCCTCCCTGGTCTTTAATCTTCTTAATCACAGTTGCATCATAACCTGCCTTATAATTCTCCAAAACTTTAGAACCACACGAAGCATGCAAACCCTTAACATTAATATTTGCCTTCACAGCAATAACTTTCCCGGCAAGTTTTGCCCCAGCATTCAGTACTTTGGGGTACACCGAGCGGTGCCCAGATTTATTTTTTTTCGCTTCTTGCAAAGCATTTGGATTCATTTCTAAAATCGCATTTATTTTTTTCCCTTTTTTATTATTTGCTTCAATTTCTTTCAAGTAGTTTTTTAGTTTTTCTGTGTTCATTTTCTTATTTTTTGGAGAGGAAGTAATTTCCTCTTATTATTCTCTCTGATTTTTCTTGCTTCCAAAGCTTTAATCCAATCTGCTTCATTTTCTAAAAATTTAACCATAGAATCTCTTGTTTTTGTTCTGACAACAATAATTATTTTTAATTTCCCAAAAAATATATCAACATCAAATTTCCCGTTTTGGTAATGTCTTATACAATCTTCAAAATCCGCAACCTTTAACTCTACCTGAATAAAATTTCCTTTTTTGTCTTCACACTCCTCAAAAAAAATACTCTTAACTTTCTCAGGATTAAATCCCAAATGCCCCATAAACTTTACAAAACTCTCTTTAAAGCCTTCATTTTTTTTCACACTATATCTATGCCTAAATCCATCATTATCTGTTCCAGTTAAAATTAATTTCTTTTTCATTTTAACTCCCCAACAAATTTATTTATCCAATCAAAACTTCCATCATCAGTAATCACAACATCAAAATTCTTTTTGTATCGCTCTAAATTCTCCTCAACACTTTCATTCAAAAAACCAACTGAAACTAAATTATCATAATCAAAACCCTCAATCATCCCCAAATCTCCTAAACTATCCCCAATCAACAAAACATTTTTCCTTTTCAAAAGCTCACCATAAATAGGGAGATTTTTTACAGAAATTTCAGATTTGTTCATCACATGAATTATCGGTTCGTGAACCCCAATCGCATTCTCCTCTCCATCCCATTTATATAAATTAGAAATTATATGAATATTATTATACAAAATTCCCTCTTTTTCAAGATACATCGGAATTGTATCCCCAACACCACTAGAAGAAAGAATAACCAACAAAATATTTTTTTCCTTTAAAAATTTAAGAAACTCAACAACACCTTCCCTAAATTCAAGAGACTCGTCATTGACAACTTTTTCCAAATCAGATTTATTCAAACCAGATTTAATCAGCAAATCAAAATGTGCATTCCACCATTCATTCATTTTTTTAGATTTCTCCTCATCCTTAACATCAGTAGCAATTTCAATTGGGTGATATTTATCAAAAAGTTCATGAGCTTTTTTTGCATAACCTTCAGTTAAATAATTTCCATTACGCAAATGTGAAATAATTGTATTCGCTTTCTTCTCATTAAAAAACGCCTTTGTTAAAGTCCTATCAAAATCAGCAAGAACATGAAATTTATCTGCTCCATCTTCTAAAATCTTTTTCTTTTTTTCTTCTAAACTTTCTTCATTAGCAATAATAACTTCATTTACCATTTTTTCTTTCTGTCAAATTTATTTGATAGCAAAAAATCATTGCCATGACTTCCTCTCCCCAATAATAAAATCTTTATTTTTATTCGGTGCATTCTCAAACATAATTTTCCTAAACTCATTATCACACTTTTCTCCCTCACCTTCTTCTCTTTCTCCTTTGTCTCTCTCAATCAAAGGCTCTGCCATTTTCTTATCAATCTTAGAAAGCTTTTTAGAAAAACTATCCATTATTTTTTTTGCCTGCTCTTTAATTTCTTGTTTTTCTTTTTCAGAAACCTTGTGCCATAAAAAATCTGCCATAAAAACTAATAGAATAAGAAGTTTATAAGATTATTTAATGAACCTAACATCAATTTTCTTTTTCTCATCAATCTCAATTATCACTGCCTTGCCTTCATAAGCAGGACCAATCGCGACTATTTTTGTCTTCCCGAGTTTTTTCATTCCCTGATATTCATGCATATGTCCGCATAAAAATAATTTTGGTTGGTATTTTTTTATATATTTTGTAAAATATTTATCTCCAATATGTTTTTCATTTAAAGGACTTTGTTTATTATTAATTTTATCAAAATAACCATAAGGAACATCATGTCCAATAAAAATAACACCATTATAATTTTTTAATCTATAAAAAATTTTTTTCAATCTATTATCCCATTTTTTATTTAAAGTTTTTATTTTTTTATTTTTATTTTTATCAAGTTTAATAAAACCTTTTGCACTTGCTCCACGATAACCTGAAAACCCTGCTAAAACAAAATTATTAATTTTTTTAAAATTAGTTTTTAATAGTCTTATATTCAAAATCCTACATTGATATTCTAACCCTTTTAACCCAAATTCTTTCATTTCATTATCTAAACTATCAGCATTACCATAAATTGCAATTATTGGTTTACCTAACAATGTCAATTCTTTTAAAATTTTAAACTGGGATTTAATCGCTTTTCTTTCAAGTTCTTTATATTTCTTTTTTCCAATAATCTCAATCAAACTTTTATTCTTAATCTCATTCCAATATTTAAAATTAAGATTTCTCATTTTAGAAGTATCTGCATAATCCCCCAATCCAACAATCAAATCAACATCCTCTTTTTTTATTTTATTTTTCAACTTCTCAGTAAACTTTCCATGAAAATCTCCTATTGCTAATATTCTCATAACCATTCCAAGAAATCTTAATTTAAAAACTTAAGGTGTTAATCTATCCCTGCGTCAAGTTACGCCTTGATGCAATGACGACTCAGGGAGTGAGTCGGTCTTTATCCCTCGGAAACAAAACAGCTTCTCTAATATTTGGTAAACCCAAAAGAGCTTGTGTAAATCTTTCGATTCCAATACTCCATCCTGCATGAGGCGGAGCACCAAATTTAAAACTATCAATATAATTTTTGAAATCCTTTGGATTCAAACCATTTGCCTTCAACCTCTTTTCCAAAAGTTCAGGAATATGAATCCTCTGCCCCCCTGAACTAATCTCCATTCCTTTGTAAATAGCATCAAAACCTTCGCTCAATTCTGCATCTGCTTTTTCCGCTTTACTTTGACCACGCTTGGACGAAGTACGTAAGGATTCCTGTCCTTGCTTTGGCATAATATAAAACGGCTTTCCTTTCATAGGCCAATCATAAACAAAAACAAGCGTGTCTGAAAACAACTCATCAAGTTTTCTCTCTGCCTCACCAGTTAAATCATCATCCCCAATTTTAACCTTATGTTTTTTCATCAGCTCAGCAACTTCCTTAAATGTCATATACTTTGTCTTCGGCACTTTCAACTTAACCCCCAGCAAATCCAACTCTGCCTTATTCTTTTTAATAACTTCCCCGACAATATATTTCACAACACCTTCCATTTCCTTTAAAACAATTTTCGCATCTGCAAAAGCCATCTCAATATCCATCTGCCGACACTCATTCAAATGCCGAACAGTGTTGTGCTTTTCTGCTCTCCAAACAGGAGTAATAGTCACAATATTCTCCATGGCACACGCAAGCATCTGCTTATACAACTGCGGACTCTGTGCAAGATAAATTTTCTTCTCAAAATACTTCACCTCAAACAACTCAGTCCCGCCTTCAGAACTCGCACTAATCAGCGAAGGCAACTGCACATCAATAAAACCCTTATCCACAAAATAATTCTTAAAAGCCGAACCAATCGTGGACTGAATTTTAAAAATCGCCTGAGTCCTGGTCCTGTGCAAATCCAAACATCTCCAGTCCAGTCTCTTCGGCAACTCTGTCTTTGAATGTTCAGAAACATCAATCACCAGCTCCTCTGCAAAACTCAAAACTTCAAATTCCTCCGGAACAATTTCCCTGCCTCCGGGCGCCTGCTTTGAATCTTTCACAAAACCCTTAACATAAACAACAGACTCTCGCGAAACATTATCCATGCTCTTAAAAATTTTATCATCAACTTTTCCTTTCACAGCAGTAATCTGAATAATTCCGGAAACATCCCTTAACAAAAGAAACCTAATCTTCCCAAGCCCCCGAGTATTATGCACCCAGCCAGCAACCTCAACTCTTTTAGATTTCAAATTAAAAACATCTTTGACAAGAACTCTTTTCTCATTTAATTTTTTTAAATTCATAATTATAAGAAAAATCTTTAATATTTAAATCTTCGTTCATAGGTTTTGTGGTCCATCCATTCAAGAATAATCGAAAACACAATTAAATTTTTTCCTTCAACACTATAAAGCAATCTCCATGCTCCAGGAAGATTATATTTCCACACATTTCGAATATTAAATCTTTGGATATATTCCTTAGGAATTAATCTTTTAGGAACCTGAATTCCACAAAACACATTCTCTTCAATATCTTCAAAAGCCCTGCAAATAAAAGAATACAATTTTTCATCGCTATTTTTCAATCTTTCAAACGACTTTTTTATTTTATCAGTAGCAAATTGTATTTCACTATTCATCTTTTTCTCCAGAATAAATGTGTTTCTTTTAATCTTTTTTCAACATCATCCGGATAAAAAATCCACCCTATTTTTCCTTCTGCATCTACAGAAATCTTTCTAGATAAAATCAAATAATCTATAATCACACTAAATGTTTGATACATCATTTTTTTTTGTAAATGCAACCAAAGCTGTTTCTTTCTAAATTCTCCGTCATATTTTTTTATATATTCTTCAACAAAAAGCACAGTGTCAAGACGGGGAAATCTTGCAGAAGGATTTTCTTTTCTAAGTAGTTTTAACATAGTTATATCAATTGATACACCTTTATAAATTTTACTAAAAAAATTATTTATTAACTTATTTGAAATTACACTCTATACAAAGTGTTCATTTTATCCTCAACCAAACAATTTTCTAAACCAATTAAGAATCTTTTTTATCAAACCCTCGCTGATACATTCGTTAGAAATACACACATTGCTTTTGCATTCAAAATTATTATGGCATGTTTCTTTTTTATCCTCTTGCTCAACAAAATTACCATCAGGAGCACAATATCTCTTTGAAGTTCTATAACCAATTGGATAGCATTTATCATCTAACTCACAACCACCACAAAAATGCACAACTTCCCCTTCTTCTTCAAACTCCCCATCACAGTTAGGTTTATCTTTCCAAATTCCACCCTGACTTTCACATAAAAATTGAGAAATACCTTCAATACAACTTTCTTCTTGTCTGCACACTCCCCTGCAATATGAAGCTAATTTACAAAATGTTAAAGATTTCCGATAATTAGAATCGCAATTTGATTCAATAGTATCCTGACACCAATTCCCTATTTTTGTTTTCTCACAACAATAAGTTTCTATTTCCTTTGATTCAGATTCTCCAACAATTACTCTTATACAAGCACCGTCTTTACAACCGTCTGGACAATAATAATTATCATAATTATGCTCTGGATATCTGGAATCACAAAATTTTTCTTGTAAAAAATAATCATCTAAACAAAAATCAACTTCAGTAGTTCCATCAACAGTTATCATACCTTTAACATAATAATCTAATCCTCCATCAGAATCTATACATTGATTATTTTCAACCTTTTCTGTTTCATCTTTGAGGTACATACAAAAATCTATGTGGGTCGGGACAACATGCGTTCCAGTATCCTGACCCAATTTCATAATTGTCCTTCCATCGTCAAGTGTAAATTCCCCATTAGTTTGGCTTTCATAACTTACCCCATTAATAGTTATGTTTAACAAATCTATATTGGGAGAAATTCCACCAACCTTTCTTCCAAAAATTTCGTAATCTTCTCCATTAAAAGCATAAATAAAATTTTCCATATGATCCAATAATGGAATCACCTCCTTAGGTTCACAAGTAGCACTAACAACCCCTCCAACAATCAACACAAAAATCAATCCAATTAACAAAATAAATTTTTTCATAACCCTCTTAATAAAACATTATTTAAAAAACTTTCTCATTCCAAAAACCTCTTTATAATCCCCATCGCCTCTCTCCCATCAACTTTCCCGGCAAACTTCTTCATTACCAATCCCATGTAAGCTTTCTCAGAAAGCCCGGGCTTGCCCTTGATAATTTTCATGATTTTTTCCTCAACATTTCCTAAATCTGCTTTTTCAAACTTGACCGCACTGCTAACATCAACTCCCCTGGCAATTCTCTCTAAACTTTCCTTTATCTGCCTCTCGCTAATTTTCCCTTTTTTATATTTCTCCAAAACAAATGCAAGAATATCTTTGTTGCCCTCTATGTTTATATCTCCTTTCATAGAGGGTACACCCTTGGGTGCTGAAATATTTTTAATCTTCCGCGCAATCTCTTTCGGAAATATCAAAACCACTTTCGCAATTAATTTTGGGTTGCTCACAATCTCCAGCAACTCCCTAAACTCCCCAAGTTTATTCATTTTGAAAATCAACTTTATCATCTCATGATTTAATCCCTTGCTGCTCAGTTCCTCTTCAATATCTTTTCTCAATCTGGGAAGATTCTTCTTAACTTTATTAATTAAATCTCTGGAAATCCTCAGCATCGGTAAATCAGTTTCAGGATACATCCTCGCTGAACCAGGCAGAGGTCTCAAAAAACTCGTGGTTGTGTCAGGATTTCCTCTCCGAACTTCTGCAACAGACTTTTTCTTTTTAACTAAATCAACCTGCCTTTCAATTTCGTTATTAATCGTAGGAACAATTAATTTTAAATTCTGAACACCTTTCATCTCAATTCTCTTCCCATTCTTAATAGAAATACTAACATCCTGCCGAATCGTGCCAATTCCCCGACGAACTCTGCAACTTCTCAAAATCTCCCCAATCTTCAGGCTGACATTCCTGGCCTGTTCAGGAGTTTTAATATCCGGAGCAGTCACAATTTCAACAAGAGGAATCCCCAACCTGTCCAGCCGATAAATTGTTTCGTCATCTTTTCGCTCCACAATCCTCGCAGCATCTTCCTCAAGAATCACGGCATTAATTCCAACTCTTCCTTCATCTGTCTCAACATAGCCATCCTGCGCAATTAAAACAGTCCTCTGAAAACCCGAAGTATTTGAACCATCAATAACAGTTTTTCTCATAATTTGTGTTATCGGAACAATCTTGCAATTCAGCAAAAGCGAAATCTGCAAGGCAATCTCCAGCGCATCCTTATTTATCTCATGCGGCGGCTCCTCATCCAACTCAACAAGACAAGTTGTATCATACCCCTGATAAACAAATTGCTTATCTTTTCCCATCTCATGTTTCGCCGCAACATCAACCTCTCCAGACTCTCCTGCAACAGCATGAAGTTTTCTCCTCACAATAAAATCAGGCTCGTCTTTCCTTAACAGCGACAGACAATTACAAAATAATTTTTTAGTGTCAAGTTGCTGATGAATCTCAAGCCCGCATTTAAATCCTAATTTTTCGTAATCTAATTTTTCTTTTGACATAAGAAGAAGAAAGAAAAAGGATTAATAAAAGTTTAGGATTACTCAAGTGCTATCCATATAGTAAATAAAAAAAATAGTTATTAAAATTAATGCATAGTCTCCTCAATTCTGGCGATGTTTTCTTCATAACGATCTTTTTCAAAAGAGCCCATATCATCAGAAATAAGCCTTGATGCTAAACAAAGGTCATAAATATCTTTACTTAATTTGTAGGTACTAAATCTCTCTCTTGTATAAGGTTCTTTCTCCTCAAGTTTCCTCTGCATTCTTAAAAGGCCCTTTCCCATTTCTGTAAGAGGCATAGAAGCCAAAGTTCCCCAATTTCCTTTTTTAGCATTCTCAATTAAAGAGGAATAAATAGGACCAACAAGCTCTTCTCTATCAGTTCCGTAGATAGTTGCTCTTCTAATCTTTAAAGGAAGAATTTCTTCAAGAGAAGCAGTTTTTACAGGAAGATTTTGAGAATTATATTCAATATCTTTAGAAAAATTTATTTGTTTTTTAATATAATCCATAAAAGCATCATAATACTTTGGATTAAATTTAGTCCAGTGCATAAGAAAAATTTGTTGATCCTTCTTATTCATATTTTTAATAATTTTTGCAGCATGATTCCCTCTCCCTCTTTTTGGAAAAAGGTGATATCCTTGTCCCTTAATAAAAGGATATACTTCTTGAAAAGCACCTTGTCTAAAATCATCGAAGCTTAAATCAGAAAGAACAAGAAGATCTACATCAGATGTTTTTCTTAGTATTTTTTCTCTTTCAGAACCATGAAGTTGGATAGCTAAACCTCCTACAACAACAGGCTTCTCACTAACAACATGCAAACTATCTAAACAATCTCTCACAATTTTATCATTTATTCCAAAATAACATTCTCCGCGTTTTACCATACAAATTTAATCTTCTCCTTATATAAAAATCTTTCTATTTCTCACCCCTTCTCAGTTACAACACATTACTCCTCAAAACCAATAACATTTAAAACTGCCTAATACAATTAAATCATATGAAAAAAGAGGCAAAACATCGCAAAGACCTTCCGCATATTTTTAGAGTTCCAAAAACACTCGGGCAAAAAGCAGCAGACTGGATTGCAAAATGGGCAGGAAGCTGGACATTCATAATTCTCTTTTTTATTTTTATCGGCGTATGGATGACAACAAATGGATACTTTTTATTAAAATATGTCAAAGAGGGCGTGATAGACCCTTATCCATTTATCTTATTAAATCTGGCACTATCTTGTTTAGCAGCAATCCAGGCTCCAGTTATTTTAATGTCCCAAAACAGGCAGGCACAAAGAGACAGAATAAAAATAGATTATGATTACCATATAAACAAAAAAGCAGAAAAAGAAATTAGAGAAATTAAAAATTTGTTATTAAATCAAAGAAGAAGGAAGAAGTGAAAAAATTAATTAAATGTATTTCCCTCTGGATTGGCTCTCAAAATTTTCAAAAAACTTTTTCATCCTTTGATATGTTTTGAATTCATTTTCATTTGTTGGTATAACTTCTCTTTCTGAAATTTGCCTAAGAATTCTTTCATACTCTTTTAATTCTGTGGCTAAATCCTTAGTATTGTCAACAAAAACAATCCCTTCCAAAGATTTTCTTCCTAATATAAAAAAACCATAAGCTAAATTTATATCTATAATTCCCTTAGATTCATCTTCTACAGCAAAATCTCCTGCACCAAATCTTATTTTATGAAGGATATCAATTGGAGACCCAAGAAGAGATTTATATTCTTGTTTTAAAACATCATTCTTTTCAATATCTTGAAAAAGAATGGAAGTATAATAAGCGACGCTGTTTGAAGGTCCATCAGTGTTCCCAGGCATTGAAAATCCCATGCCCTAAAAAGTCTTTGTAAGTTAATAAATATTTATATACTCTAATTCACATCTCCAACCTATCACTCAACTCTCCAGCAAAATTTTCTAACATTTTTTCTCTAACAATTTTTTTATCCTTTGCCCAGTCTGCGTGACCCAAAACCCAGCCAAGTTTTATCAAGGCTGTTTCACTTAACATATCCTCTAAATAAATAATTCCTGTTTTCATCAGCTCTCTTCCATTAGAATAAACCAACGGGTCAAGCCGCCCATAAATTGTCTGGGCAGCAGCGCAAACAACCAAACCTTTTTCCTGAACCTGTTTAAGTTTTTTTATCCAGCTATTTCTTGCACGTTTTGTCGGAGCATGTCCAAGACCACTCATCTCCAAAACAATGCCCCTGTATTTTTTCTTCAAATAAAAATCCAAAATATCCGGCTCTTGCCCGGGATAAATCTTAACCAAAGCAACTTTCTCCTCAAACTTTAAATCCAGCTTAACTTTCTTGCCTTTAGTTGTACGAATATTATAATCTGAAATTTTATCAATTCTTTCAGGAAAAATTTTAGCAAAAGGTTTTGCATTTACAACTTTAAAAGCGTCTCTTTTTGAAGTATGCATTTTCCTGACTTTTGTTCCGGGCATTGCATAACAAAAATCATCATTTGAAGACCCATGCCCAACAAGCATGACTTCTGCAATATCTGAAATCGCGGCCAACGCAGCACACTGCAAATTCAAATTCGCGTCGCTGCTTGCCCTGTCAATACTTCTCTGAGAATAAGTCAAAACAACCGGCTTGTTCAAATTCTCCAAAAAAAAACTCAACGCCGCAGAAGTATAATGCAAAAAATCAGTTCCATGCGTGACAATCACTCCTTTAATGCTCGGCTCATTCAAAAGTTTCTTAGCACTTCGGGCAAGTTTCTGCCAGTCCTTGAAATCCATGTCCTCTGACGCTTTCATAAACGGCACCTCAACTTTCACAATATTAACTTTGCCAAAAACACCTGGATAAAACTTAAACAAACTCTCAGGAGTATCAAGCCAGTCAACACCTCCTTTCTTCGGATTCAGCCGGGCAGCAATTGTCCCCCCAGTAATAATCATCGCAACATTCGGTTTATTTTTATCTTTTTTTATCTCAATTTCTTCTTTCTTCTCTAAACCTTTTTCAACAACCTTAATCTCCAAAACATCTTTTTTATTAAATCCAATATTATAACCAGAATCCAGTTTAAGCAAAATAATTCCGGGTTCAGGGTTTTCTAAAAGAACTCCCTCATAAATCTGCCTTGTTAAATGAACTCCAACATAATCCCCGGCAACAGCATTTTTCATAACAACACAAAAATAATGCAGTATAAAAATATAGTGATGAAAAGCATTATAACTTAATAGTAGTGATAAATAGAAAGATTTATAAATAGTTTATTTCTAAAAAGAATATGAAATACCAAAGCCCAATAATAAAAAAATTAGAACAAGAAAAAAACGAAAAAAATTCCTTAATAAAAAGTGTTGCTATAGCCGTTACAGTCCCTTTAATTGTTGGAGGGGTTATTGCATGGGAAGTAAATAAATATTTAGAAAAACAAGAACAAGAAGTCACAAATGCTTTTGCAAAAAATTGCGGTTATAGAATTGTAGATCTTTATAATTATGGAGATTATGAAGGGCAACCAAATGCTATTGCAAGAGAACAATTTAAACAACTAAAAGAACAATTCCCAGAAAGATTTGCAAAAATCACTGATGATGAAGGTGTTTCTTGGTTAATTGATAATTATAATACAAAACAAGAAGAATTTAACATTCCAAAATATGACTGTGAATAATTACGCTATCTTTAAAAATCTCTTTCTCTTTAATTATTTATGACAAAAATTGGATTAGAAATTCATGGTTATCTTTTAACAAATGAAAAACTCTTCTGTGCTTGCAAATCAGAACACGGGCTAAAACATTCAAAACCGAACACAAATATCTGTGCTATTTGCACAGCCCAGCCAGGGGCAAAGCCAATGCTCCCAAATAAAACAGCCGTAAATAAAGTAATCCAAATTGCGTTAATTCTTGGATGCAAAATAAACGAAAAACTTGTATGGGCCAGGAAACATTATGACTGGCCTGACCTGCCAAAAGGATATCAAAACACAATTTCTGGAGCTTATGCAATTCCTGTCGGAGAAAAAGGAAAATTTTTAGGAATACGAATTACCGAGGCGCATCTTGAAGAAGACCCTGCAGCATGGAACCCAAAAACAGGGGAAATAGATTACAATCGTTCCGGAAGCCCTTTAATAGAAATTGTAACAGAACCAGATTTTAAAAATTCCGAACAAGTAATTTCATGGCTAAAACAATTGCTCACAACTCTAAGTTACATAAAAGCCATTGACAAAAATCTGGGAATAAAAGCAGATGTAAATGTCTCTGTTTCAGGAGGAGCAAGAATTGAGATTAAAAACATAAACAGTCTGAAAAACATCAAAACAGCAATTGAATATGAGCTCCAAAAACAAAAAAAACAGCTTCCTAAAGTTCAGGAAACAAAAATGTTTGATGAAAGCAAAGCCATTACAATAAAAATGCGTTCAAAAGAACAAGCCCAGGATTACAGATTTATTTCAGACCCGGACTTGCCGATAATAAAAATTGAAAAATCAAGAGTAGAAAAAATAAAATCTGCTTTGCCCGAAACTCCGTCAGAAAAACTAAAAAAGATTGTTAAAAAATATAAAATAGAAAAAACTTCAGCAGAAACTTTAACAAAAAAATTAGAAATTGTGGAGTTCTTTGAAAAAATAATTGAAAAAGCAAATCCAAAACTTGCAGTTCGTTGGGTAACTGAAGAACTTCTTAGTGTCCTGAATTACAACAAAAAAGAATTAGAAGATGTTGAAATAAAACCAGAACATTTTATTGAATTGCTCAAACTTATAGAAGATAAAACAATTACAGAACTAAAAGCAAAAGATATTTTACGAAGCTGGAAAGAGAAATCACTTTCCCCAAAACAAGAAATAAAAAAATTTTCTCAAATTTCAGACAAAAAAGAAATTCAAAAACTTGCTCAAAAAGTTATTAAAGAAAATTCAAAAGCAGTTGAAGATTACAAGTCAGGGAAAAAACAATCTTTGAATTTCTTAATTGGACAGGTAATGAGAGCAAGTGATAAGAGGGCTGATTTTGAAATGGCGAGAGATGTTTTGGTTAAAGAATTGGAATAAATTATTTTTTTGATTTTTACATATTTTTCTTTTTACTGCTATTATTATTAAAAAGTTTTTAAGAAAAATTTTATGATAAAAACTCGAAAAAAATGTAAGAATAAATTAGTAATGGTTTTTTAATGAATAAATTAAAATGTTAAAATACAGAAACTTTAATTAGCAGTGCATTGACAATCTTGATAACTATCAGACTTGGCTGATCCAATTAGCCCTGCAGGGCCCATACTCGCAGTACCGCAAATCAGAGATTCTTCGCACGAATTTACATATTTTGTAAAATGTTGTGTTTTAAAACAAATTACACCATATTCATTCCAAATAGTACGATATTGCCCGCCCGGAGATGTAAATTCGCCAAATGGTCCTGACATAGAATACCAATCAGTGCTACAAGCACCATAATGATGTGATACATAATTTATTCTCGCGTAGTATTGTCCATTTTCAAATTTTCCACTAAATGATCCTGACACAGGATATGAACCCGCTCCTATACAAGAACAACTTATTATGCATGGTTGAATATTACAACTCTGCGACTCTGTAGAAGAGCCAGAGCAAGTTGCTCCCCCGCATTCTGGAGCAGGATTTGTACAGGTTCTTGTTCTTGTTTGAGTTCCACCGCCACACGAAACAGAACAAGCACTCCAGCCAGACCATGCACTCCATCCTCCATCTACAGGAACACAACCAAACTCCCCTCCATTAATTGCATCTTGTAAACTCATTTCAGAACCGTCTACAGAAATTAAAATCTCGTCTGCACTATGCCCAAAAACTATATTAGAATTATATGAGGATGAAACACTTCCGTATAACGAAGAATCAATTGCCTGTTGCAAATTCATCTCATTGCCATTAACAGAAACATAAATATCATTTCCAGTATGATAAGCTCCTGAAATTTCTGTTGTGTAGTCCTGTGTTGGAGATGGAGCACCCTCAACAAGAAAACCATTATCTATTGCCTCCTGCAAAGTCATTGTAAAACCATCTACAGAAACCAAAACAGCGTCGCATCCATGCCCGGGATTTGGAATTTGTTGAGTATATTCATATGCAATAATAATGCCCACTATTAACAAAACTACCGCTATTGAAATAAAAATTATTTTATTAGAAAATTTATTCACCATTTTTATATTATTCTATTAAAAAAACAGGATTTATAAATTTTACTTAAATGAACTCGCGAGGATTCGAACCTCGATCAACAGGGCCGAAACCTGTTATTCTATCCATTGAACTACGAGTCCTGATACAACAAGAAAAAAAAGGTTTTTATAGTTTAGGATTTTAATTAAAATATAAAAAAGAAGATGAAACAATCAATTAAATTAAACAGGATTGCCCTTGTGCGATTTCCATCTCGGAGGTCGAGCGATTTCGTGGTAGGGACAAATTTGAAAATGAACAATAACCCGTGCGAAGTCCCATGGCTGATTGCCATTAGGCAATGCGGGAGTTTTAAAGAAATCGCCCACCTGAACAAAAAGGGAAATCCCAAAAAACCGCTTAGGTTTTTTTGAAATGGCACTCAGAAAACACCACAAAATAATAATTGGTGGACTTAGTACATTTCTTCTAGTCTTATTAATAGCAAACAGCGTGTTTATTTATTTTCTCTATGGGCAGTTGCAATTAAGTTACAATAAAATAGAATCAGATATAACAGAATTAAAAACAGACACCCAAAGTAAATTCAATGAACTAACCACAAGCATCCTCCAGGCACAGGAAGAATTAAATTCACTTGGCTCTCAAATTGGCTCAATGGGACAGGAAATGGATTTGCTCAAAGCCTCGGCAAGTGCGGATTTTTCAGGAATCATCGAAGACGCAATCAAGTCTGTTGTAACAATAAGAACAGACATTAGCCAGGGAACAGGATTCATCATAGACCAGGAAGGATATATTGTAACAAACTACCATGTAATGGAAAACGCAAAATCAGCGGGAATTTTTACATATGACAGCGAAACATATTCAGTAAATTTAATCGGGTACAACAGCAATTTTGATATTGCATTATTAAAAATTTCCGGAGATTTTGAAAAGCTAAAACTTGCAGATTCCGACGACATTCAAATAGGAGAAAAAGTAATTGCAATAGGAAATCCATTAGGATTGCAATTCTCTGTTTCAGAAGGAATTGTCTCGGCAGTTCACAGGCCAGGACCAAGCGGGGTCAACGCATACATCCAAACCGACGCAGCACTAAATCCTGGAAATTCAGGAGGCCCTTTAATCAACAAAAAAGGAAAAGTAATCGGAATTAATAATTTCAAAATTGGAGGAGGAGAAAGTCTTGGCTTTGCATTAGAATCAAATTACATAGAAAGTATTGTAAATGAAATCGCACTGGAAAAATTAAACCAGACATTAATTTAATAAGAGCAAGATTTTACAAATCTTCCACTACAACTTTTTCTAAAAAAAGTTATAAACCCTTTTTCCTTTAAACAATTATGACAAAAAAAAATCAAGAGGGTATTACAGTTAAAAAAAATGAGAATTTTAGTGAATGGTTCACACAAGTTATTCAAAAATGCGAACTCGCAGATTTAAGATATAATGTAAAAGGATTTTTGGTTTTCCAGCCTTGGTCTGTTTTGGCAATGGAAAAAATGTACAAACATCTTGAGGATGTTTTGCAAAAAAAATCACACAAGCCATACTGGTTTCCAACTGTAATTCCTAAGAGCAATCTCCAAAAAGAAGCATCTCATATTAAAGGATTCACTCCGGAAGTTTTTTGGGTCACGCATGGAGGAACAAAAAAACTCGAAGAACCTCTTGCCCTGCGACCAACTTCTGAAACTGCATTTTACCAGATGTTCAACTTATGGATAAGAAGTTACAAGGACCTGCCTTTCAAAACATACCAAAGAGCACAAGTCTTTAGGCACGAAACAAAAGCAACACGACCTTTTCTAAGAAGCAGGGAGTTCCACTGGATAGAAACTCACTGCGCACATGCAACAGAACAAGATGCAATAAAACAAATCCAGGAAGACATGGAAACAACAGAAGAAGTTTTGCACAAAATATTTGGCTTGCCGTTTATGTTCTTTGAAAGACCAGCATGGGACAAGTTCGCAGGAGCACACAGAACCTTTGCATCAGATGTGCTAAACCCCGACGGCAAAGTCATACAGCAACCATCAACACATATAATCTCCCCGAGTTTTTCAAAAGCATTTAACATAACTTACAAAGACAGAGATGGGAAAGAAAAACCCTGTTACACAACTTGCTATGGTCCTTCAATCTCAAGAATATTCGCAAGCATAATTATAACTCACGGAGACGACAAAGGATTAAAATTCCCCTGGGAAATCGCACCATTGCAAATAATAATAATCCCAATAGATAAGAAAGTAAACAAAAAAGCAGAAATACTCAAAAAAGAAATTGAAAAATCTTATTCTGTGGAAATAGATTATTCTGATAAAAGACCTGGTGAAAAATTCAATTACTGGGAAATGAAAGGGGTTCCAATAAGAATAGATTTAGGATTAAAAGATTTGGAAAAAAAGCAGATAACAATTTTTAGAAGAGACTTGAATAAAAAAATTGTTGTCCCGGAAAAAGATGTTCTCAAAACAATTGAAAAAATATCAAAAGAATTCACAAAAAATTTAATAAAAGAAGCAGACAAAATTTTTAAAGGAAAAATAAAAGACGCCAGGAACATTAACGAAGTAAAAAAAATAATAAAAGATGGTGCAATTGCCAGATGTAATTTCTGCTCAGTTGACAAAGATGGTGAAAAATGTGCAGAAAAAATTATCAAAGAAATTTCAGCAGAAGTCAGAGGAACAAAATTAGATGAAAAAATAAAACCATTTGGAAAATGTGTAGTCTGCGGAAAAAAAGCAAAAGAGATTGTTTACATTGCCAAGTCATACTAACAAAAACCTCTTCTTCTTTATATTAAACTATTCATTACTAATAATTGAATTAAGCTCGTCTTCTAATCTAAAAGTGATTTCCATCAAACGACTTAATTCTTCTTCTACAAATTTTTTCTCTGCCATGTTGTCTTCCATTTTTGGAATTTCCAATAAAAACAGAAATCTTCTCTAACCTAAATTAATTTAGAAATTATTCAACTTAATTCAGGCAAAAAAGAAAATCTGAATTAAATTGAAACAGGTTTAATTGTAGCATAGACTAAGCCAAATATGCAATTCTTCCAACTTGCAAATCTTAGTCTATCACTCATAACCTCCTTAAGAAAATAAGGTTTATAATATTTGTGTTAAAAAATAAGTTCTCCTTATATCTTTCATAATCCCTTTTTGCCCTCTATGTTTATATCTCCTCTCATAGAGGGTACATCCTTGGGTGCCCTCTTCCCAACCAACTCAACAAACCTCTCCTTAAATTTCTCCAAATCCTTAACCTTGACTCTAACACCAACAGCCCTCTCATGCCCCCCGCCAGTCGCCCCTTCCAAATCCTTAATCACTTCCAAAACAATTTCCCTGACATTATCTCCTCTGACAGAAATATTCACCTTGTCTCCTGAAACATAAATCACAACAATAATCTTCCCAGGAAATTCATACCTCAGCCCATTTGACAAATCAGAACTAATGCTCAGCTCTCCTCCATACTGAAAAAACAAAACCCCCCCCTCATTTTTCTGGGACTTCGCCTTCTCCAGCAATTTTTCATATTTCTCATTTATCTCTTTAAATTTTTTATACATAGTCTGGTTATATTTGCTCTCTTCCAAAACCTCATAAGGCGTCCTGACCTTCATCAAAAACTTCAACATATTTACCACATTAGTTGTTCTGTCTTTTAATCCCGCATTAAAAATTCTCCCAATCTTCCCTATCTGAGATTTAAAATAAATCTCTTTAACATTTTTAGAATCAATAATCAAGTCAGGATATTTTTCTTTAAACTCAAAATAAAAATCAGGAACAAAATGATCAGAAATGCACCCAACAACTGCTATCCACAAATCCTGTTTTCTGTTAGTTATCTGATAACACAAAGCTGTAACAGGTTCATTTGTTTTCTCTTTATTTAACAGAGGATTATAATAATTAACAAAATCAGGAATATCGCTATTCTCATGATGGTCAATCCACACCACCGGAAGATTAACCTGCCGAACCTCTTTCAAAAATTCCTCAGAAACAACATGCCTGTCCAAAATAAAAATATAATCTGCATTTAGTTCCATGACTTTTTTAAAATAATTTCCCGCGTCCGCAGACTTCATCGCAACACCTTTTCCCCTTCCAATATATCTCTGCAGCAAAAGAAAACTACAAAGCCCGTCCCCGTCATTATCAAAAAAGAAAATCGGATTCTGTGCTTTTTCCAAATGCTCCTGAACTTCTAAAATTTGTTTTTGAGTTAGCATTTTAATTAAAAGCAAATGTGATTTAAAAACCTTCAACAACTTCAGTTCCTAATTTCTTATATCCAAAAAAATCAGTTGTATAATTATAAGCCCCGGCATTTAAAAAAACAATTTTATCCCCAACTTTTGGATTTTGCAATTTCACCTTATATCTAAAAATATCATCCCGCGTCGGGGAGTTTCCTTTAATTAAATAAAATTTCCTGCCCCGTAATTCCGTACTTTGGGGTACACCAGGCGGTGCTGATTCATCATCCTCAAACTCTCCTTCAATAAGCATTTTTGTGCCAGTTAAAATAGTGTCCAACGCACAATTATAAATCGTGGTATTAATCACAATATTGTTTTCCTGAATCTGAATAATTTCTGTCTTAAGTTTTATGCAAGGTGCAGCAAAAAATCTCCCTGGTTCAATATATGTTTCAATATTATATTCCTTTAAAAATTCTTTTGCATTTGTTATTTTTTTAAAAATATAAACCAGCACTTCTGAAACATAACTCCGATATTTCGTCGGAAGCCCACCACCAATATTCAAAAAATCAATCCTCTCCAAACTTTCTTTTGTCAAAGAATCTTCTAACTCTTCTTTAATTTCCCACTCACTCGTATTTTGCGACTTTCTATGAATATGAACTCCAAGCTTTTCAATAAAAACATTATCTTTAATCCTCGCTATTATCTCGTTTATTTTTTTTGAAGCCATACCATAAACAAAATATTTCCCAGAACCAATCCTATGCTCCTGAAATTTCATTCTCAAAGAAAGATTAATTTTTATTTTTTCTTCTTCAATCACATTCAAAACTCTCTCCAAATCAACTTCATTATCAACAACAAAATTTTTTATTCCCTTTTTTAAAATTTCTTTTAATTCTTCTTCTGGCTCTGCCTGAGTAAAAAACCAAATCCTTGACTTATCCTTAATCATATCTATTTCCTCTTTGGCATGAATTGAAAAATCACAATCAGAAATTTCCTGCAAAACATTTCCAACTTCCCTGTTGGTTTTATAAGAGTAAGAAATTTTTAATCCAAGATTTTTTAGAGTTTTTACTTGTTCTAAGAGTTTGGATTTTGAGAGGATGAATTTAGCTTCCATAACAAAAAACAAGATAGAGTGTATTTAAGGTTTTTGTGTGGGGGAATTTTAGGGTTTAGAAAAACAAATTAAATCCAAAATCCATCTAAGGTTAGTTTCCTTACTCTTTCCCCAAAATTCTCGTCTTTAAATTTTAAGGCAGTTATCTCTTTATTATTCATTACAAAACCATCAACATTTTTTGCTTCAATTTCTTTTAATACACTTTCTTTTGTCCAATATTTTCCATTTGCATCAGAAGATAATCTTTCACATTTTCCAAGATTTATGTAAAAATTTGCTTCTTCTTTTATATTTTCAAAAGATAATTTTTTATCATGATAATAATTCCAAACATTACCTCTT
Organism: Nanobdellota archaeon; assembly: GCA_030640395.1. Lineage (GTDB taxonomy): Archaea > Nanobdellota > Nanobdellia > Pacearchaeales > GW2011-AR1 > JAGLYK01. Next base: position 34,950 of record DAOWJK010000011.1, read on the forward strand.
TTAATTAAAGAAAGATCTTTGTTTTCTGCATAACCCAAAACACAGTTTCTAATTTCATCTTCAGAATATACAAGATGGTACAAACTTCCCCCCGATTGTTTCTCATAAATTTTATCGTAGTTAATTTTTCCAACCAACATATTTTTATTTTTTCTTCTGAATTTCACTTTATCTAATTCATAAAAATTTGTTTCTGGCAAATCCTGGATAAATTTGTCTTCTCTTTCCCCAAACATTAACCCTGCTCTCCAATTTTTCTTATTTAAAACTTCAATATTACAACTTGAAACAAATTCTATAAGTTTTTTCCCCTTTTTCTTTTTATCGAATTCAACTTTACACCACCACGGATTTTCATATATCCCTGGCTTTTTTCCTTCTTTATTAGGATATCTTGGCTGGGCATAAGTATCAAATCCAATAATCGTTCCTTTCCAACCATAAGTATCCCAATTATTCTCACTTATTACTTTAATTCTATCTCTTATCTCAAGAGATTCAACTTCTATTTTTTTATCAAATACTTTTATTAGCTTTCTTTCTTTCTGTTTATCATTCACTAACAACTTTTTATTTATGTCTTTTTCTTCTATTACATTTCCAAAGCAATCACTTACATATGTTTTGATAGGACTACTATAAGCATCAGAATTAGCAGAATCCATTTTATGAAAATTTCTTTTAAGAGGTACAATTGAAGCACCATAAAACCTTTCCTCTTTACCCCATGTTTTATGCTCTACCCAATCGGTGGCTTTTTTCGTTGCCCCTTTTATGCTATCAAATGATTCGATCTCTCCCCCACCATGCACTAATCCATCAGAGTCTCCATTCTTATACCTAAGTAATATGCCATACTTTTTCCCTTTCATTTTTTCTTACCACTATTTAGTTAATACTCTTAAGTAACTCATCTTAATATAACTTTCTACCAATTTTTACACAATCCATTAAAATCTTTTGTCTTATTTCACTTAAATTAGTAAGATTTAAAAACATCTTATTATTTATCAAAATATGAAAAAATTAAAATTAGATAAAATAGATAGGAAATTGCTCAGTTATATTTTCCATAATTTTAGAACACCTATAACACAGATTGCGAAAAAATGCAGAATTTCAAGAGAACAGGCAGAATACAGAATTAAAAAATACGAGAAATCTGGATTAATTAATAAATATCTTGCTGGAATTAATTTGCACGCACTTGGTTATGACAAAAATTATATTATTAAATTAAGGGTGAAAAATCCCCAGATAAAAAAATTAGCAGAAATAGATAATCTAAAAAACATTTTAATATTCACGCGGGTGTCTTGTTATGGGCAATGGGATTACATGGTGTCGGTTTTTGCGAAAGATAAAACAAGTATTTTAGAATTTATTTCTTATCTTTATGAATTATGGAAACATGAATTATCAGACTATGAAATTCTTGAGCCAATTGAAATCCATTATTTCCCGTTAAAAATTTTTGGAAAAACAGAACATGATAAAACTTTAAGTTATACAGAAAGCAGACAAATTGTTTTAGATGATTTAGATAAAAAAATATTATCTATCCTTGCAGAAAATGCAAACATAAAAATTGTTGAATTAGCGCACAAAGTTAACTCAAAAATTGAAACAATAAATTATCGTCTAAAGCGTATTGAAAAAAATATGATTCTTGGTTACAGAATTTTTCTTAATCTTGATGTAATTGGATATAATTTAACTTTAATGAATATTAAGATGAATAATTTGTCCAAGTCCTTTCAAAATAAACTTCTAACTTATGCTAAACAAAGAGACAGAGTTCATGCTTTTTCTTTAAGCGTTGGAAAATTCAGCACCGCATTTCAGATAATTTATAAAAATTCTGAAGAACTTAAAAAAGAAATTAATAAAATAAAAGAAACTTTTGCAGAGAATTTAATTGAATATGAATTAATTAATATTGAAAAAGAGTTAAATCCCAAGATGTTGCCTGATATTTTTTAGTCAGCTTTCAACAACCCCTCCTCCTTCATTTTATCCAAAACACTGCACATCATTAAAGGAAAAGTTATGCAAACATCCCCATTAACTGTCGCTGCTTCTGCGTCGTCTTTTAATTTTCCCCATGACTTTGCTTCTTGTGTTGTTGCTCCACTTAAACTTCCTGACGAAGCGTGCGAAGTTGTCATATAAACAGCATAATCAAAACCTCCGCTTAACAAAGCTGCAAAAATTGCATAATGTTTTGAAGTGCTTCCTCCAAGAGAAATCAAGGCTTTTTTCTCATCAAAACTTAAATCAGTCACAACTCTCTGCATGTCCTGAATAGTATCTACAATAAAATCATCATGCTTTTGTTGAAACATAAATAATTGAAACCCAAAACTTGAGTCAGCAATGCCCGGGCAATAAATTGGGATATTATTTTTCGCTGCCTGATACAGAATTGAATTTTCATCTTCAATTAATAGTCCAATTTCTTTTAATAATTCAGAAGTGGAAATTCGTTTTTGTTTTTTATAAATCTTTGATAAAAATTCGTTCATTTTATCTTCAAACTTCATATAACTTTCATTTCTTATTAACAAATTTCCAACTCTATTTTCTCCTCGTTCGTGCATTGCGGTATCATCTGCATAAAAATTCGAAAGTTCAAAATCTTCTCCAAAAGATTTCATGATGTCTTCTTCAATTGCCCCTGAAGTTGTTACCAAAATATTTGAAATTTTGAGTTTGCATAATTGCGCGAAGAAACCCCGAAGTCCGGAAGTAACCATATTAGAAGTAAATGTTAAAAAAACTTTAGCCCCTGCTCTTTTCATTTTTAAAACAACCTTCACAGCCTCATTTAATTCAATTGCCTGATACCCAAGAGAACCAAAACTATCCACACATTCTTTCACACTCATATTCGGCTTCCACAAAAAATCCTTTACTTTTTTCATTTTTGGTTCCTCCAAAAAGGAAAACATGAAAATCTTTTGTTCGAAACTGAAATTTCGGACAAATGAAAATTCTTGAATTTACTTTGATTTTCTTTTTTCATATTATTAATCTAAAATTTAATAAGGCAGAACTATTTTTATAAAATCGGTATTGCCAAACTCTCGCTAAACCATTGAATATTCATATTTTTTAAAAAATAAATTAGTTTTTAAGACTTTCTAAAAGTTATATTCCAGTATCAAAATCTTTTTAAACAAAAATCCCCAAGAAATATTACAATGAATAAATGGATTGAACTCTTGGTTGGATTAATCTTAGTAAACGCCGTGATATTCTTTGCATGGTTTTCAGGTGAATGGTTCGGAGCATTCTGGAACTTCAAGCACGCCACATGGGAATTTCTCAAAGGCGGAGTAGTCTGGCTCTTATTAATGATAGGTTTTCTTTTGATTGTTTTGGGAATTAGCGATTTGAAAGATTAATTTTAATTCTAAAGTATCCACTATGAATTAAAAA
>DAOWJK010000027.1 GCA_030640395.1 Nanobdellota archaeon
AAAACAAATGATGAAAATGGCGAAGAAATTTGGGAAGAAAAAAATTAGGAGGTTTTAGAATGAAACCAAGAGAAATTTTAATATTCTATGCACACTTAATCTTGATAATTTTTGTTTGGACATCGCCATTTTGGCTTAATTGGAAAATCATATTTCTATTTATAATCTTAAATTATCTGCAAATAATCATCTTTAGAGCATGTGTCCTAACGCTTGCTCAATTTAAAAAACAGGGAAAAGAAATGACAATGTATACTTTTATCTTGGAAAAAATCGGATTTAAAATAAATAGAAGAATAATGAAATTAATTGCCCAATTTATTATGCCTTGGGTAATTTTATTAATTGCAATAATCTGGCAAATTTTATTACACAAAAAAGTTTTAATCTAATATGAAACAAAAACTAATCGCCCAAGGAGCAGAAGCAAAAATATTTCTCTCAAATAATTTCATAATTAAGGACAGAATAAAAAAATCTTACAGAATTTCTGAACTTGATGAAAAAATCAGAAAACGCAGGACAAAATCAGAAACAAAACTTCTGCAAAAAGCTTCTGAAATAATAAATTCTCCTGCCCCATTAATTAATTCCTCACAGGAACACACAAACACAAAAATAAAAATGCCTTTTGTTGAAGGAAAAAAACTTTCAGAACATCTTGATAAATTTTCTCTTGCAAAACAAAAACAAATTTGCAGACAAATTGGAAAATCAATTGCAAAACTTCATGAGCAAGATATTATACACTCAGATTTAACAACAAGCAATATGATTCTACAAAAAGATAAAATTTTCATATTGGATTTTGGATTAGGTTTCATCAGCAAAAAAATAGAAGACAAAGCAGTTGACTTGCATTTATTAAAACAAGCTTTGGAAGCAAAACATTTCAAACATTGGGAAGTTCTATTTAAAGAAATAAAAAAAGCATATGGCAAATATAGTGAAGCTGAAAAAGTTTTCAATCAATTAATCAAAGTTGAAAAACGGGGGAGATATAAGCATCAATAGCCCCCCCAGGATTCGAACCTGGGTCCCAGCCTTTCTTTATTTTCTATTTTATTTCAAAGGGCTGTATACTTGACCACTGTACTAAGGGGCTATGAAAAGAAAACTTCTTAAGAATTTATAAAATTAACTAATCACCAAAACAACTTTGATAAAAAATAGTCCTGTTAATATCCTGCTTCTTAGGATTAACCCACCTAAAAAATTTCTTCAACTTCACAGGCTTGTATTCCTCTCCAATCAGGGAAGCTGCAAGCCGATAATATTCCTGACTGGCTTTTGATTTTGGCTTGTAAGTTGTAGAAGGAGTGAATTCAGACAATGCTTTCAAAACCCCGACATCATGAGGAATCACAGCCATCACAGGCACCTCTGCAGTCCTCTCAACATCATCCAGCGACAATTCAAAATTCTTCTTATAAACCTTGTTAATAATCAACCCGCTTATAGGCGTCCCTCTTTGCCTCGCAGTCTTCACTGATTTCATAGTCATTCCCAAAGTCGGGTAATCAGGAGTTGTCACAACAAGCAGTTCATCAGAAGCCAAAATCACTGCCAAGGTTTCCTCATTCAGCGACGGTGAAGAATCAATAAGAATAACATCATACCTCTTTTCCAAAATCTTAATCTTGTCCTTCAGCTTCAAAACATTAATCTCCGACCTATAAACTATTGAAGACGGAATCAAATCAAAATCATCCAACTTGTAAATCGCCTGATTAATATTCGCCTTTCTGCTCAAAACATCCTGAAGACTTACCTCTGGCTCAATTAAATCCAGATGCAAACCCAAATTAGGCGCAGAAAAATTCGCATCCACCAGCAACACCTTTTTGCCAAACCCTGCAATCGCAGCCCCCAATGCAGCAACAACAGATGTCTTTCCTACACCTCCCTTCAAACTAACAACACCAATCACCTTTCCCATAAGTTAAATAAATTTTCTACATTTAAAAACTATGCGATTTCCATCGGAGGCTCTTAAAGAAATCGCCCACCGGAACAGGAAGGGAAAATCCAAAAAAACCGCTTAGGTTGTTTTGACCTCGCAAAATAAGATAACAAAATTTAAAAACAAACTTTCATAAAGTTCAATATGCAAAAAAAATCAAAGCCAAAAAAATCAGAAAAAGATTCTGGAAAAATTTTAAAAACCAAAAAATTATCCCAATTAGAATTTGAAAAAAAAGTGCTGGAACTATCTGGAAAAGGCATCACTTCTGAAAAAATCGGCGAAGAACTCCGAAGACAGGGGATTCATCCAAAAGAATACAGCAAAAAAATCTCAAAAATACTCGGAGAAAAATATATTAATCCTGATTTAAAAAATGTTGAAGCAAAATTAGAAAGAGTCAAAAAACATTATGAAAAAAACAAGCAGGATAAAAGAGCAATGAGAGAAAAGGACAGAATCTTTGCACAGCTTAGAAAACTCAAAAAATATTTTAAAATTGAAACAAAAAAGAAATAATTATTGATATTATTAAAACAAATTAAAAGAGGAAAATGATAGAAAATTCTTTAAATGAACAAATAAAATTTGTAGCGGAAAAATTCTTAGAAGATTCTAAGAACAAAGAAATACAAGTAATAAGTCACTTTGACACAGACGGAATTACTTCAGCCACAATAATGATTCAAACATTAAAAAAATTAGACAGAAAATTTTCTGTAAAAATTGTAAAAAGCCTGGAAGAACAATTCATATCAGATATTCCAAAGGACAAAATAATTATTTTTTTAGATTTAGCGTCGGGAAGCCTGCACCACATTGAAAAACACCTGCAAAATGTTTACATAATTGACCATCATGAAGTTGTTCAGGAAATTCCCGCAAACATCAACATCATAAACCCTGAACTCCATGACAAACAAAAAATAAGTGCTTCCAGTCTGGTTTATCTTTTCTGCAACAAGCTCGGGAAAAAAAACAAGAACCTCGCAAAACTCGCCATACTTGGAATGGTAGGAGACCTCCTCGATAAAGAAATAGACAAGCTAAACAACAACATACTTGAAGACGGAGAAATAAAAAGAAAAAGGGGTTTGTTAATCTATCCCTCAACCCGCCCTTTAAACAGAACATTGGAATTCTGCTCAAATCCATTTATCCCAGGGGTAACAGGAAATGTAAAAGGAGTTCTTGAATTATTAAGAGAAATTGGATTAAACCCAAGCAGCGGGAAATACAAAAACCTGATAGAGTTGGATTCAGAAGAAATGGAAAAACTGGTCACTGCAATAATTTTGAGAAACCCAAAATCAAAACACAAGGAAATGATTGGGGATATCTTCCTGATAAAATTATTCAACAGGCTCGAGGACGCAAGAGAATTAAGCGCCATGATTAATGCCTGCTCAAAATCCGGAGAGCCGGGAACAGCAATACAATTGTGCATGGAAATTTCAGGTGCAAAAAAAAGAGCTGAATCAATACACGCAAAGCACAAGCAATTCATTATCTCCGGCTTAAAATTTGTATCAGAAGCAGAAAAAATAAAAGGACACAAATTTGTAATAATCAACGCAAAAGACAAAATAAAAGACACCATCACAGGAACAATCGCAAGTATTCTTTCAAAATCTTCTTTATATGAAGAAGGAACAATAATAACAACCATGGCTTATTACGACGACAAAATAAAGGTATCTGCAAGAACAGTCGGGCAGAACGGACAAAATCTTAGAAAAATGCTTGCGAAAATAATAACAATAATCGGTGGAGAAGTTGGAGGCCATAAATTCGCAGCAGGATGTATAATCTCTCAAACAAAAGAACAGGAATTTATTGACAATCTAAAGAAAAACTTGGAAGTTGAGGTTGTGAAGATTTAAAGTGGAAGTTTAATTGCTAAAGTAGTAAGATTACCCTTCTTAACATCATACAAAATAGTATCATTCTCTCTAATTCTTCCAAGACGCATCATCCTTTGAGTTGAATTATAAGGCAGAGTATAAGTTTCTCCATCAATCGTAACATCTACTTCCTTTTTCCTTTGTACTATCTTTTCTATATAACTTTCTTTCATAATTTTAAAAGAGATAAATCATTTTTAAACATTTATTTAATCTAACATAACCTTTAAAACCCTTCTCTTTCTTTTCTGTCTATGACAAACTTGGAAGTAGGCGACATAGTTATGTGCACTGTTAACAGAATAGTTGGAACAATTGTATTTGTAAAAATTGATAACAACGGCGAGGGAGGTATTATCCTAAGCGAAATAGCCCCGGGACGAATCAGAAACCTAAGAGAATATGTTGTCCCAAAAAAAAGAATTGTATGCAAGGTGTTAAGAATTTTCCAAAACAGAATTGATTTATCCCTTAGAAGAGTTACGCAAAAAGAGCAAAAAGAAATAAAAGAACAATACAAACAGGAAAAAAGTTACACAAGCATTTTAAAAAGTGTGCTAAAAAATAACGCAGAGAAAATAATTAAAGAAATATCACAACAGGGAAAAATCTATGAGTTTTTGCAGGAAGCAAAACAAGATTCCAAAAAACTGGAAAACCTCGTCGGAAAAAAAGATTCTGGAAAAATTCTAAAAATTATTGATTCACAAAAACAAAAAAAAGCAATCATAAAAAAAGAAATCTTTTTGACAACAACTAAACCAAACGGCTTGGAATTAATCAAAAGCATTTTCAAGGATATAACAAATGCTGAAATAAAATACATTTCTGCAGGAAGATATGTTCTCCAGACAACATCAACTGACATAAAAACTGCAGACAAAAATCTAAAAGAAATCCTGAAAAATATTGAAAAAAAAGCAAAAAACAGCAACATTGAATTTAATATTAAATAAAAGTAAAATAAATTTTAATTGTATTTTGTGTGAATTTTCAAAAACAAAAACCTTAAATACCCTTAAAAAAACTTAAGAATATGGAAGACAAACAAAAATTTGAAGTTGTTATTGTGGGGATAATTTTTGACCCAAAAGAAAAGAAAATCTTAATTGGAAAAAGCGAAAACGACCCAACATTGCCAGAAATAACATGGTGCTTTCCAGGAGGAAACGCAATCTACGGGGAAGATGTTGATAAAACTCTTAAAAGAAATGTTAAAGCAAAAACTGGATATGATGTAAAAAATCTTGGGGCAATATTCTCAAAAACATATCCTGAAAAAGAAAACTTATTGGCAGTTTATTTTCTAACACAAGTTTTTGAAGGAGAGGAAAAACCCGGAGAAAATTTAACAGAATTAAAATGGGTCAGCCCAAATGAATTAGAAAACTATTTCACAACTTCATTCCACAAAAAGCTAAAACAATATTTAAACGAGCTTGTTTAAAAAAATTATTTTTATGAAAGTAAATCAAAGATTTTCATTAATCATTTTTAGAGGGGAAACTAAAAATGCCTAAACTAAAAAAGTGCAAAACCTGTAATGTTTACACCTTAAAAGAAATTTGTTCTAAGTGCAATAAAAAAACTTCTGATGCTCATTATAAATTTGTAAGAGTGAGGAATGCGTCGAAATCAAAATAACTTTTTTTGTCCCTCTACATTTTCAAGTTCAGCTGTTCCGTAAACACCGTCATACCCCGGCTTAACTTTTATATTCCCTTTCCTGTTCTTTAAAATCAAACCAACTAATTTTCCATCAACACCTTCTTTAACAAAATCCTCTCTTGAAACATCCAGCAAAATATTAAACTCATTCTTAAATAATTTTATCAAACCATTATAAACCTCCCAGACTTTTTTACTCTGCATGCTAACTCCCAACCACAAGGAAATTATTTCATGTAAAGGAAGAATTTTATAAAAAGGTTTTTTTATTTTTGGTGAAGAACTTTTATCACTTAATTCATCTACCCTGTATTCAACTCCTAATGTCAAAGACTTGCCACACTTTGGACAAATTCCATTTAGCTCTTTAGTCTTTTCTGGAGAACAAGAAAAATTACAAACTCTGTGCCCGTCCCAATGATACTTCCCATAAGCAGGCTCTGCTTCAATAGTTCCAATAAAATCATTCTCTCTAATCTGTCTTATTAACTCCTTGTAAGAATCACACTTTTTAAAAATCGTTGCCTCTCTCCCCAACCTAAATGGCCAAAAACTATGCGCATCTGAAAAACTCACAATTGACTTATTTTCCAGCTCTTTTATTTTCCAGTTCATCTCAGGGTCGCTGGATATCCCAGTTTCAATTGCATGAATATTTTCAAACTGCTTTCCAAACGCTTCTTTTAAACTATCAAAACCAGACATGCTTCCAAAAACCCCAAACCAGGGGGTCCAGATGTGAGCAGGAATAACCTCAATATCTTTAGAAATTTTCATCATATCCTCTGTAAACGCCTCACAAGATATTTTAAAAATCGGCCGACCATCATAATCTCTCCTTCCTTTTATATCTAAATAAGCATGGATTTTTTCAGCAATTTCAATACTTGGAATTAACAAATTCAAATGAATCCTTCTCCCCCTGCCCTGAGTATACATTAAAGAAACCTCTCCTGTAATAATAAAGGGAAAATCATCGTAGTAATAAAATCCTTTTCCATTCTCCTTCAACTTCTTAATCTCTTCAAACCACTGAGGGTGGGTAAAATCCCCTGTCCCCAGTAAATTCAACCCCTTAATCTTTGCCCACTTAACTAAATTCTCAAAATTAATATTTCGGCTGCACGCCCTGGAAAATCTGGAATGAATATGCAAATCTGCAATCATTGAATTTTCATCTAACATAAACATAATAAAAATGAAAGAGATTAAAAACTTATTTATTTCTTTGAGAATAAACAATCCCTGCAATCACTAAAACAACAATCAACCAGAACCACCATTTCTTAAAAATAGAAGAACTTTCTATAACTTCCTCGTCTTCTTCCCCAGCAACTTCTTCCTTCTCTTGTTCCTCTGCTTCAGTTTCCAATGTAATTAACTCATTAATAGATTTAACAGTTATATCTGCCTTTCCATCTAAAATAGAATTTAATGTTATCACAACATCATAATAATTATCATCTGTAACCTCAAACTTTCTCATGTCCCCAATAGCAAGAGTTGCTTCCTGAGCTGTGCTTGACACTTCAATTTTAGCAGTGGTCTCTGTCAATTCCAGCACTCCTGCCTGATGAGTTGCACCTCCAACCTTGAACTTTATTCTGCCCTTCGTCGCCAATTGCTGGGTATAGCCATTTGTAAACTGGTTGTCGCTTATAGAATATGATTTTGTCCATATAGTAGTTGTAGTAGAACTTGTCCCACCTGATGAAAGAGCACTATGTACTGTGTATTCCAGTGAAGCTGAATTTGAATTTCCAGCATAATCCCTGGTGGTGCATGTTATGTTAAATGTTCCTGTTGCGGCAGTTGAGGGGCTTGCTGTAAATGAGTAACCACTAGTGCCATATGATGTATTAATCCCGGAGCTTGCATCTGAACCAGTACATGAACATGAAAAAGCATCTCCTGCCCTAACACTAAGAGAAGAAGGGGTGCAACTAAACGTTGGTACTGCCGGTGCTGTGGTGTCTACCCAAACAACATAATACGAAAGACTAACCCCCACATTATTAGCACTATCATTTGCCCAAATATCAATTGTTTTATTTCCATCAGTAGTCAAACCTGTAAGATTCAAGGTTGTAGTATTACACCAGCCACCTGAAACAGCAACTGTCTCATTTGTTCCATTAATATCAAAAACACAATAACTAATTCCACTTTCCACTCCAGAGGCTGCATCACCTACAGAAATATTTAATATTAACTGCTCTGTATTTTTCTTGTATGTAACATTATTATAACCAGAATTTGTCCAGTTTACTATTGGTGCTGTTAAATCAACATACATTGAAACATTTGTAGAATTTGCTGTTCTTGTACCATTAGCTAAAAAAGCAGAAAAAGAAAAAGTATAATTTGCGTCTGGTGTTGCATTAGTCCAAGTATAACCCCAACTAGAATTATCTTGCTCACCATAAACACTTGTATTAGCCTTATCTGTAACAAGAGCAATATTATCATTCATCCATATTGCAACAGTCCAATTACATATTGGTGATGCTGAAGTTGTATCATTAGTCCAGTTAATTGTAAAATGTCCGTCACTATCAGCATAGGCACTTGAAACATCATCTGGGTCTGTAAAAGTTATAGTAGTAGCATGCATAGCCAAAACAAAATACAAAGATAAAACTAAAAATACAGATAAAACAATTCCAATAACAAGTCTATTTTTTTCACACACCATCTTTATTTGTTTATTCGTAAACGAATCATGAGATAATTTATTATCTCTTTTATTAAAAAATAAAGGAAAAAACCTTTAAAAATCTTTCTCACGCCCCCCCCCCTTATTTTCCTCTAAAAAAAGAGATTTTTCAAAACAGCGTTGTAAAAAATATACTTTATAAATGTTTTTCTTGAATTTTTTTCCAAAGAATTTTTAAACTAAGTTTTTATTTTTAATTTATGGAAAGAACATTAGTTTTAATTAAACCTGATGGAGTAAAAAAACACCTCATAGGAGAGACCATAAAAAGATTTGAGATGAGAGGGTTGAAGATAGTTGCTTTACAGATGACCTGGCCAACAAAAGAGCAGATGGATTCTCACTACCCAAAAGATAATGATTGGATTACAGGCTTGGGCAAAAACACCATAAGAAGCTATGAAGAATTTGAAAGCCCAACAACACTGATAGAAGATTATGGAACAGAGGATGCTTATGAAATAGGAAAAAGTGTTAGAGAGTGGTTAATTAATTTCATGACATCTGGACCAATTGTCAAAATGGTTATAGAAGGACTTCACTCAATAAAGGCAGTTAGAAAAATTATTGGTCAAACAATTCCTGCTTTTGCAGAACCAGGCACAATAAGAGGAGATTTTTCAATAGATTCCCCAGATTATGCAAACCTGAAAAAACGTGCTGTTCAAAACCTAATCCACGCATCAGGAAACAAGCAAGAAGCAGAACATGAAATTCAACTTTGGTTTTCTCCAGAAGAACTTCACTCTTACAAAACAATTCAGGATTTCTTTTTATAAAAATCAAACTTTCTCAACAACCCCTTTGTCTGTCACAAAAAACACACATTCATTATCCGGCAGATTCGGGCTGTCAATTAATTTTGCAACACGCGAACCTTGTTTTCCCCGACGAAGATACAGGCGAAAAGTTGAAGCGTGGCCCAAAATATTCCCTCCAATAGGTGTTGTCGGATCTCCAAACATCTGAGCAGGATTTGCCATTACCTGATTAGTAACATAAACTGCCAAATTATGCTGTTCTGCAAGTTTCATCAAGTCATGAAGATACCTGTTCAATTTCTGCTGTCTGTCTGCCAACTGCCCTCTTCCAGAATACTCTGCCCTGAAATGCGCAGTCAAAGAATCAATAATCATCAATTTAATTGGCTCTCCATTTTTAATCATCTCATTAACTTTTTCCAAAAGCAATATTTGATGGTCAGAATTAAAAGCTCTTGCAACAAAAATATTCTTTAAAACTTTTTCAGAATTTGCCCCCAAGCCCTCTGCAATCTGCTTTATCCTTGCAGGACGAAAAGTCCCCTCTGTATCAATAAAAACACACTTCCCGTTTGCGCCTCCTTTTTCCACAGGCAGCTGAACATTCACAGCCAAAGTAGAACCAACCTGCGTTTTCCCGCTACCATAAGCGCCAAACGCCTCTGTTATTGCTCTGCTCTCAATCCCTTTTCCCCCAAGAAGCTCGTCAAAACTCTCACCCCCTGTTGTAATATGAAAAACATTTTCTCTTTTTTTTGCAAACTCAATCCCGTCGGAAAAACCCAAATCCAGCATATCTCTTGACGCATGAATCGCTTTCCGCGCAACAGCAGTGCTAACACCCGCAGCATCACTCAAGCCAGCAGGACTCATCACCGCCAGACTCATCATGTCAAAAATCCCTGCATTCTCCAGCTTCGCAGCAACAGCAGGTCCAATCCCAGGCAAATCAGTCAACTGCGGCTCACTTGTTTTTTCAGATTTCTCTTTTTCCCCGGAAACTGCTTTTTTAATTTTGTCAGTATCAGTTTTAGTTTCTTTTTTAGTAACCATAAAAACAAAAAGCCATTTCTCTTTATAAGGATTTATAGCCTCTAAAACAATAATAAAACTTTCCACATCAGCAACCCCAAATCCCTACTACTTACTAATCCCTACTATCTACCACTAACCAGCCTAAAAAACTCTTTCTTAACTTTTTCAAAAGTTTCCTTATTTACCCTCGCTATCTTTTTCTTAATAATGCTTTTATCAATAGTAAATAATTTATCAACTTTAATCCTGCTCTGCACAGGTAATTTTCCTTTTAATAAACATTCATCACTAAGAAAAACAGAACATTTTGCATCTTTCAAATTAGAAGTAATCCCGCAAACAATAATATCCTCGGAACTCTTATTATATTTATTAGAAGAAATAACAAGAACTGGTCTCTGCCTGATAGTGCGCAAGTTAGAAAAAGGAAAAGGCACAATCAAAATATCGCCCTGCTCAAATCGTGTCCCAAATATCATCCTCTTTATTGTCCCATAATTTAGAAGCAACTTTTTCTGAATGTTTTAATAAATCACTAAAATCAGATTTCTTTATTTTTTTCAGGATAATTGATTCCCTATTTTTTACAACAAATAATTCATCCCCATTAGAAATCCCGACTGAATTCCTCATTTCTATAGGAATAGAAATTTGCCCTTTATCAGTTACCTTTACAATTTTTGCATCCATAGAAAAGTAAGAAAATCCTTACTTAAATAGTTTTTGGTTTTGGTAATCTTCCCTTTTTTTTCTTTTCAAATAACCCTCGAAACTTTCCACATCAGCAAACCCAAATTACCAATAATAAAACAAACTAAAATAATCACCTCACTCCTCCCGCCTGTTCTGATTTTCCACGAAGATTTTTTCTTTAAAGGATAAAAAGGCTTTATGCCCCTAACAGTAAAACTATCTGCAAGCAAATGCAAGCCATAACCCAGAAAAAAACCCAAACTTATAATTGG
>DAOWJK010000013.1 GCA_030640395.1 Nanobdellota archaeon
GATGATATTGCTTCTCATTGTGCCCAGAATTGCGGAGGAGCTTGCGAGGGGGTATGTGAATCTGGGGGGGACCAATACTGTTCTAGTCCTACTACTTATTGCTGCTGCATACCTCAAAGTTAAAATTTATAAACTTAAAAATCCTAATAATAATATGATTAAAAAAGTTGGTGCTGAAAAAAAGACTGCACACCGCCTGGTGTACCCCAAAGTACGGAATTCTGGGGCAAAAAAAATTCCAGTTGCAGTTCCAAAAATCAAAAAACCAACTGCTGGTTTTAAAAAATCTCAAACAGAAAAAATCCTGATTGAAAATTTCATTGCCCTGCAAAAAGTCATCACAAACCTGTCGATAAAATTTGACAAACTTACAAACCAGATATCTTCATTGCTGGAATTATTTGAAGTGTCTGCAAAAACACTGGCAGAAAAAGATTTTGATATTAAAAAAGAAAGCAGAGATAACAAACAGATAATAGAAAAAATAGACAACCTGCTTGAGCAAAACAGGACAATTGCCAGAGGAGTAGCATTAATGCATGAGGGAAACCCCGCGCACAAGCCAATTTACCCTGCTCAAAGAATTATGCAAAAACCAATTCCAGAATCAGCACAAAACACAGGTGAATACCAAAAATCAATTTCTCCAAAAAGTCCTCAAACCACAGAATTCAAACAATTAAAAAGAGGTTAATATGTTAACAAAAATTTCAGATGAGTTTAAAGTATCTTTTCTGCTTCAATTCACGAGGGAGTTAATCAGAAACTCAGCCACAAATGAATTTCTTGAATTAGAAACAATTTTGAAAAAAGAAAAAAAAGATACGCATCAGGAAATAAGCAAGAAAATAAAAGAAAGGGAAAAGCCAGTTTTTGCAAAAGAAGAAATCGCCAAACCACTTTCCACGACAATAAAAAGAAAAAAATTGCAGGTTCCTGTTTTAAGAATTCCAGAACCAAGACTTCCCCAGAATCTTCAATACCTTAAGCCAGCCCCGACTAAATTAGAAATAGATTTGGGGAAATTAAATCCCCTGATAAAAGACCCTTTGGTGAATTCAATAGAATGCAACGGAACAGACGAGCCTGTGACAGTCAGGGGAAAAATGGGCATGAAAAAAACAAATATAATTTTGGACAAGGAAGAAATAGACCAGACAATAAAAAAATTCTCAGAAACTGCAAAAATTCCTATTCACACAGGAGTTTTGAAAATAGCGACAGGAAGATTAGTTTTATCCGCGATAATTTCTGAGATAATTGGTTCAAAATTCATGATTAAAAAAATGGCTTATTCTCAGCATCCAATTTTCAAGAAATGAAAGATAAAATAACAAAACAAAAAATAAAAAAATATTCTGATTTAACTTCAACAGCCTTAAAACAAATTAAAAAAAAGATTATCAAAGGAAAAGAAAATCATGCAAAGGAAATAATTGAAATGGTTTCAAATTACCTTTCAGACGCAAAACATTTTGAGCAAAAAGAAGATTTTGTAAATTCGTTTGCTGCAATTAATTATGCACATGGCTGGATTGATTCCGGAGTTAGGTTAGGAATTTTTGATGTTGACGATGACAAACTTTTTACAATAAGGTAAAATATAAAAACACCTTTCTCTTTTTTCTTTCATGAAAAAAAGAGTGATAGTTCTAAGTCTTGGCGGGAGTTTAATTATCCCAGATAAAATAGATTTAAAATTTCTCAAGGAATTTAGAAAAATAATTTTAAAGAACGCAAAAAAATACAAGTTCATAATTGTCTGCGGAGGGGGAAGCATTGCAAGAAAATATATCTCAGCATTGCAGGATAAACCCTGCCAAACCCAGAGCACAGCAGGGATAGCAGCGACGCGGACAAACGCAAAATTCATGTCCTGTTTTTTCTCACAAGACCCATTTCAAAAAATTCCTCAGGAAATTAAGAAGATTAAAAAATTTATTAAAAAACAAGATATTGTTTTTTGCGGGGCATTGGATTTTAAACCAAAGCAAACAACAGACTCAAATGCAGCAGAAATAGCAAAATATTTCAAAACTTTTTTCATTAACCTGACAAATGTCACGGGGCTATACGACAAAAATCCCTCAAAAAACAAAAACGCAAAATTCATTTCAAAAATTTCCTGGAAGGAATTTGACAAAATGTCAAAAAAAATAAAATTCAAACCAGGGCAGCATTTTGTCCTTGACCAGACATCTTCAGGGATAATTCTCAAAAACAAAATAACAACTTATATTCTCGGGAAAAATCCAAAACAACTTGATAATTTACTAAATAATAAAAAATTTAAAGCCACAACAATTCAGGGATGATGAAAAAATACATTGAAGAAAATAATTTTGAAAAAATTAGAAAACAAATAAAAGAAAATCCAAAAGCAGAGATAATCTTTTCATCAAATGACGATGAACTAAACAGAAAAGTTCTTGAAAAACTGGAGATTGATATTCTGCTTCTAAAACAATCAAAAAGAAAAGATTTTCAAAAACAGAGAAATTCCGGATTCAATCAAGTTCTTGCAAAAATTGCAAAAAATAAAAACATCGCAATAGGAATTGATTTAGATGAAATA
>DAOWJK010000030.1 GCA_030640395.1 Nanobdellota archaeon
AACTTTGTATTGGAAGTGTGTAAAGATAAATGTGTTTTTGTTTTGGCCAACCCTTATAGATTATTCCTTTTGATTCTCCTTTTTTATATTCTTCAAAATCTAAGCTAGATGAATAAGTTCCTTTACTACAAATTATTGCCATCGCAATTGCCAAATCTTTTATGTCTGTTGCATAAACTCCTTTAATTAAATTTTCTGGGTTTTTTTCTAAATCAATTGATTGTTTTGGAAATAATTTATCGCCAATTAATTTTTTTGAACTTCCATGGTAAAGAACTTTTATTTTAATCATCTTAAAACCTCCTAACTTTTTTCTTCCCAAACTTCTTCGCAAGTTTCATCATCTGTTTTTGAGACATTCCCTGTGACATGTCCATGTCTGCTGAGCCTTTAATCATTTCATTGAGCATTTTGTATTGCTTTAACAGAGAACGAATTTCTGAGTTGTTTACTCCTGCTCCTTTTGCAATTCTGTTAATTCTTGAAACAGCTGTTTTTTTGTCGTCGAAGATTTCCGGGTTTTCTTTTTCTTCAGGAGTCATTGATTTTATTATGTGCTCCCATTTTTGTATTTTTTCCTGCTGGATTTCCAGAACACCTTCTGGGATTTTTGCACTGCCCAGACCAGGAATCATTGATTTTATTTTGTCAAAGCCCCCAAGAGATTGCATTGATTTAACTTGTTCCACAACATCTTCTAAAGATAACCTGCCTTGCTCAAGTTTCTCCTGTATTTTTTTCTGTTTGTCTTCATCTGTGACTGATTTTATTTTTTCAATTAAATTTTGCAGGTCGCCCATTCCTAATAATCTTGAAAGAAATTGTTTTGGATTGAATTCTTCTATGTCATTTATTTTCTCGCCTGTTCCTATAAAATAAACTGGTGCTTTGGTTTCTGCGCAGGCTGTTAAAGCCCCGCCTGCTTTTGCAGAAGAATCCATTCTTGTTATTATTACGCCGGAAATATCTACAGCATCTTTGAATTCCTGGGCTTGCTTTTTTGCTGCCTGTCCCATGTCTGCAGGCATGACTAAAATAGATTCTGTTGGTTTGATGTATTTGTTCAAGTCCTTTATTTCCCTGGCTAATTCCCTGTCTAAATTGTGCCGTCCTGCTGTGTCAATCAACACAACATTATAATCTTTTAATTTTGGCTTTATGAGTTTCCAGGTTTTTATTGCGTCGTCTTCTTCAAACTCTATGAATGCAGTTAATTTGTTTTTTTCAGCTAATTGCTTTAACTGCTCTTTTGCAGCAGGACGATGCACATCCAGACCAACCAAGGCAACTTTGCTTCCGCGTTTTGCATAATAATTTCCGAGCTTTGCTATTGTTGTTGTTTTTCCACAGCCATACAAACCCATGAGCATAATTCTGTTTTGTTTGGATTGTAATTTTAACTGCCTGTGTTCTCCGAGAATCTGCACAAGTTCGTCGTGGAGAAGTTTGATAATGTGCTCTTTTTTTTCTATTTCCTTGATTCTTTCATCTAATGCTGCTTTTTTTATTTTGTCACTTAACTGCTTTACTAAAATAATATTTACATCTGCTTCAATTAAAGCCCTTTGTAAATCACGCACAATAGTGTCCACTAAATTTTTATCCAGAAAAATAGCATTTGCTATTTTGTCTGTTGCTTTTCTTAAGACTTCTCCTAGTTTTTCTAACATGAATTAGAGAGAGAAAAAGAGATTAAGAAGTTTTTGGTTAATGAACTATGGACTTTACAACACAAATCTTTATTAATATAATCCAATAAAAGAATCTATGGGCTTTGAAGATATTTTAAAAAGAAATCCTGATTTAACAATTAAAGATTTACAAGAACTTCAGAGGAATTATGATAATCGTTTTGTGGTCCAAAAAGGATTTTCAGGGTTTGATAAAGTAAGACATACTTATGCACATATGGGAAAATTGATTGGAAGGTTAGCAGATTATGTTCATGACATGGAAGAATCTCCAGAGAAGGTTTCTGATGATGATATAAAAAATAAAGTAATTCCAGATCTTTTGGTTTATTCTGCTTGGCTCGCTGAAGAATTTGGAATTGATATGGAACAAGCATATCTTACAAGATTTATTGGAAATTTAAAGAGATTATATTCTGATAAAGTTCCTCAAGAAGAACTCCAATCACTTAGAAGTTGTATAGAAGAAAAGTTTAAGAAAAATGATTAATCTTCAAGCCCGAGTTTCTCAATAAATTTTTCTTTATTAAAAACTTCTATTTTGTCATATTCTTGTCCAGTTCCTAAATAAAGAATTGGTTTTTTTGTGACATAGCCAACTGACAAAGCTGTGCCGCCTTTTTTGTCAATGTCTGCTTTTGTTAAGATGATTCCGTCAATGCCGATTGCCCAGTCAAAACTTTTTACCTGCTCTATTGCGTCGTTTCCTGTTATGCTTTCTCCTACAAATATTTTTGTATCTGGCTTGCATACTCTTGAAATTTTTTCTATTTCTTTTAAAAGATTTTTTGCAGTGTGCATTCTGCCGGCAGTGTCAATTAAAACACAATTGATTAAATTCTTTTTTGCGTATTTTATCGCGTCAAAGCCGACTGCTGCAGGGTCTGAGCCATATTCATGCGAGATGACTTTAACTCCGATTCTGTCCCCGTGTTTTTTCAGCTGTTCAATTGAAGCAGCACGAAAAGTATCTGCTGCTGCGAGTACACAAGAGATTTTTTTATGTTTTAAAGAATCTGCAATTTTTGCAATTGTTGTGGTTTTTCCTGTTCCATTGATTCCGCAAAACAAAACAACATAAGGTTCCTTGGATTGGTCAGAAGTTTTCTCTTTAATCTTTTCAAACAAATCAAAAGGTTCAATTAAGATTTCTTTAATTATTTCTTCGAATGAATCTTTTATCTCGCTTTCAATTTCTTTTTTTAACAGCTCTTTTCCAACGATTTTTTCTTTTAACAACTTAATCATCTTTTCAGCAACTTCCAAAGCAACATTGTTTTCCAAAAGCAGCATTTCAAGTTCTTCAGAATAAATTTCAAACTCTTTTCCAGAGATTTTTACTTTTGTTATTTTTGAAGTTATTTTTTTAAGAAAGCTTTTTTCTTTTGCAGTTTCTTTTATTTTTTCTAAATCTGGTTCAAATTTTTGCATACCTGCATTAAACTTCATGGGAAGTTTAATTTCTTTAACAGGTTCTTCTTTAATTACTTCTGACTTTTCTGAAACCTTTTTTGTCCAAGATTTTATTTTGTTTTTTAGTTTATTAAACATGATTATAAGAATGGTAAATAGTTTATAGGTTTAACTGATTAGAAAAATAATTTTTTTAGAGATTTTCATGAAGTAATTTTTTTAACAAACTTTTCTATATCCAGGAAAATAAAGATTGGATCCTCTACTACTGGTATTAGTGAATAACCTCTGCTAGTTATTACTCGATCCATATATGTTTTGTTGTTTTTACTTGCTTTGAATCCATAGCTAAAACGATGAATTGAGTTTTTTGTACTAAATAAAGCACAACGTCTTTCAGAATGTGCTACTGATTGAAATGAAATTCCATCAGCTTGAAATTTGTATAATTCAAAAAATTCCCCTTCATTAGAATAGGTAAGTGATGTCCAATCTCTTGTAGCACTAGACTTATACCTGTTATATAATCTTTGGAATCCTTCACTGCTTTCTTCTATAATTTCATGCTTTATGTCTAAATTAGGAAGCGAATTATTTATCATAGACCTTAAGGAAGTTTTGTAAAATAATTTGTCTTTTTTATTTCTTTCAATTATTAATTTTTTAAGGTCTTTTTCATATTCTGGAAGTTCTTTTATACAATTTTCTAAATTGTTTTCTGCAAAGAGGTAAATTTGATCAACAGATGGATAATCACTGAGCGAATAATATTTTTTAATGTAATCTCCTAAATTTTTTATTTTTTTACTTTGATTTCTAACTAAAGTTCGTTCTTCTAATATCTTCCTTATTACTGGGCTTTGATGTGTCATTTTAACATGGTTATAGCTGTATATTTAAACGTTATGTGTCCATTAAAAGGACGAAAAATTTAAATAGGAATAAGAATTAAAAAAAGTATGTTACAGAAACAGGATTTACTTGATTTGGGATTAACAAATAATGAAGCAGAAATTTACCTTCTATTGATTAAACTAGAAGAAGCAAAAGCTTATGAGATTTCTAAATATGTAACAATTTCAAGGTCGCATGTTTATGATTCTTTGAATAGTTTGCTGGCGAAAGGTCTTGTAAATTATATAACTAAAGATAAAAAGAGATTATATAGAATAACAAATGTTGATAATTTAATTAATTTATTAGAAGATAAAGAGGAAAAAATAATAAAACAAAAACAAGAATTAAAACAAAAAATAAAAGATGTAAAAGAAAAAGAGAAAATAACGACTTCAAAAGTTGAAGTATATGAAGGTATTGAAGGAGTAAAATATATACTAAATGATGTTATAAAAGATGGGATAAGCAAAAAATACAAAGAAATTCTTGTGATGAATTCTTTTTCTAGAGATGAATTTGTCAAATATGTGCCAGAATATATTTGGGGTAGATTTTGGAATTTAAGAAAAAAGAATAAAATTACTTCAAGACAACTTTTTGCTGGAGGGAAAGAAGTAACAAAACATCCTTATGTGAAATCTAGGAAACTTCCTAAAGAATATTTTAATGATAAAGTGGTTCATTCTATTTATGGGAATAAAATGATTTATTTTATTTTCACATTAAAACCTTTGGTGATAAAAATTGAGAGTGATGAGATTGCACAATTATATAGAAACCAGTTTGAAATTTTATGGAAGAGAGCAAAAATTAATTGAGTGATTTTATAATCTTAACTGAACATAAATTTTTATAAACAACCCTTTCTTATTTCTTTTATGAAAGTAAATCAGAGATTTTCATTCATTCAAAAATTATATAGAGGTTATTTTGAATGAAAGGTATTTTGGTGATAATTGACGGGATGGGGGATTTGTCCTGTAAGCAACTTGGAGATAAAACGCCGTTGGAAGCTGCTGAGATGCCGAATCTGGATTTTTTAGCGACGAGAAGTGAGTTGGGTTATATGTATCCTGTTAAGCCGGGGTTTATTCCTGAGTCAGATGAGGCAATTGTTTCTATTTTTGGCAATGATTTGATTTTAAGTTCAAGAGGGCAGTTAGAGGCGAGAGGAACTGAACTAAAGCTGACAAGAGGGGATTTGGCTTTGAGAACTAATTTTGCAACAATTGATTCTTTTAAGAAAGGGAATATAATTGACAGACGGGCGGGGCGGACATTGACGACTGCAGAAGCGGGAATTTTGGCAAAGGCATTGAATAAAATAAAGCTCCCCTGCAAGTTTGTTTTTGAGCCGACTGTTCAGCATAGAGGAGTGCTTGTTTTTAAGGGAGGTTTTTCAGATAATATTACCGGGAATGATTTTACTTATCTTCAGGGGAAATTTAGTGATATAACCAAACTTGGATTTTCCAAGCCTTTGGATGACGACGAGAATTCCCAATATGCTGCAAATGTTTTGAATGAGTTTTTGGAAAAAGCTTATGAGGTTCTTGACAGGCATCCTGTTAATGAGGAGAGGAGGAGAAAGGGTTTGCTGGCTGCGAATTGTCTTTTAGTGAGGGGGGCGGGAATTGAGCCGCCGAGGTTAAAACTTTACAAAAAATGGATTTCTGTTGCTTACATGCCGTTGGAAAAAGGTTTTGTAAAAGTTTCAGGGATGAAAAATTTTTCTTTTGATTATCCTAAATTAAAAAGTCTTGACGCATATGAGAATCTTTGGGACGGGCTGAAGAAAGCGTGCAAGTTTTCAATTAAAGTTTTAAAGAAGAATCGCAATAAAACAGATTATGCTTATGTGCATATTAAGGAGACGGATTTGCCCGGGCATGATAACAAGCCTCTTGAGAAGAAAATGATGCTGGAATATATTGACAAGACTTTGTTTAATTTTCTGAGGAAGTTTGCGCCTAAAAATAAAATCAAGGTTGTTGTTACAGCAGACCATTCTACGGTGTGCAAACTTAAAGCTCATTCTGCC
>DAOWJK010000007.1 GCA_030640395.1 Nanobdellota archaeon
AAAGATTCTTCCGGCATTTTTTTTGAGATTTCTTCCTTGTTTGCATTAAAAATTATTCTCTGGTTTTTTAATTCAATAAATGCTTTTTTCTTTAACGCTCCTATTGATGCTTTGAATTCGTCATTGGATAAACTGCTTTGCTTTTGTGCCTCTTGAAGCTTAAGTATTTTTTTCTCGTCCAAGAGATTTAACAATCTTCTTTCTGGCAGGGCTTTTTTTTTGTATAGTGCCCCATTAACACCTATTTCAATTATTTTCTTTTTTTTGAAAGAAATTTTTGCAATGTTTTTATTTTGCAAGTATTCAAGTGATCTTAGAACAGAAGTTTTATCTAAGTTTGATTTCTTGCAAATTTCACTTATTTCTTCTTCAAGATAAGGAAGTATTTTTATTTCATTTGGACTTAAAGATTCTATTAGTTTGTTTATATCCATATTATATTTTAGACGAGATGTATTAAAAATGTTTCTTATAATTTTTTTGCCATATAAGTTAGCATATTAAAACAACTCCCGACTTCACTAACTCACGCCTAGAATAGTCGTTATTGATTTTTTAATTTGTTTTCAGGCAATCCTTCGCACATAACTTTCTATCTTATGCGAGGGACAACTCCCTACTCCTTCATTGTGAAGTCGTCATTGATATGTTTAATTTGTCGCTTCCCAATAAACTCGCCCACACCTGCTTATAACATTTATTTCATTCATAAATAAATACAAGTGTAAACTTTCGGGATTTGAGTTCAAATCTCATTAAATAAATGCGGCTTACAGCCACATATGCGAGGGACAGGATTTGAACCTGCGCAAGCACTAAGCTACAGCCTCTTAAGGGCTGCCTGTTTGACCACTCCAGCACCCTCGCGTAAGACTACAATAAATTTGGGATATAAAAATCTTTAGAATCACTTCTGCCCAATCTTCACACCAAGTTCTTCAAGCCTTTTCAAATGCGCCTGCATAATTCCCTCTACATTCTGCAACATCTTAAACAATTCGTTTCTCTCGTTTGCCAAAGTATTCAACGCACCCTTGTGAAACCCAATTTCTTCTTTGCCCTCAGTAAGAATCTTCGCAGAAGATTCTTCGGGGTACGCCTGTGGTGCCTTTGAAATCTGCGGCTGCGCAGGCTCCTTGCTATCCAATGCCTTTTCAAGATTATCTGTATTTATTTTTTCCATAATCTTCAGGAAAAAAGAATCATTATAAAACTTCCTATTTCATCAAATCCTTGTAAACAGAAAAACCAGCAACAGCACCCTGACCGCATGCAGTCACAATCTGTTTTAAAGGATTATTTGTAACATCCCCCGCAGCAAAAACACCCTCGACATTTGTCTTCTGCTCCTTGCCAACTTTAATATAATTCCTTTCTATCTTTATCCCAAGCAACTTCGCCAGCTTAATATTTGAAATCCCTCCAATTTCCACAAACAAACCATCTAATTTTATTTTCTCTTTTTTGCCATCTTTTTCTATTTCAACTTCCTCAAGTTTATTCTTCCCAATCAACTTCAAAACTTCTGAATTAAAAACAGGAACAATCTTCTTTTCTTTTTTAACATCATCAACCCACATTGGCTCTGCCCTGAAAAATTTATCCCGCCTGTAAATAATATAAACCTTTTTTGCAATCTTCGCCAAAAGCAACGCAGAAGTTAATGCAGCATTCCCCCCTCCGAGAACCCCGACAGTCTTGGCTTTGTAAAAAGCCGCATCACAAGTCGCGCAATAATTAATTCCCTTTCCGGTTAATTCATCCTCTCTTTTAACACCAATCTTCATCCTTTTGGAACCTGTAGCAATAATTATTTTCTTAGAAGAATATTCTCCTTTGTTCGTCACAATTTTAAATAAATTTTTTTTATTAATATTAATAACTTCCTCTTGTTTTATTTTAACTTTCAAATTCTTTACCTGCTTTATCATCTTTAGCATTAATTCAACTCCGCCAATATTTTCATAAGAGGGAAAATTACAAACCCTGTGCGCTTCTGTTACTGTTCCTCCGTGCAGCATTCCAATTACTAAAGTTTTAACTTTATACCTCGCAGCATACAACGCAGCAGTCAAACCCGCAGGTCCGGCACCGATAATAATCAAATCATATTTCATAAGGTTTATAATCCGCATTACTTTTTATATCTTATGAAAGAGGCAATAGCAACTCTGTTAAAAAAAGAAGTTTTATTAAAAAAGTCCGAGATAAAAAAACTAATTGAAACCCCTCCTTCACCAGAAATGGGAGATTATGCCTTCCCATGTTTTTCCCTTTCAAAACAATTCAAAAAAAATCCAAATCAAATTGCTGAAGAACTAAAAAATAAAATCAAATTCCCAAGACAGATAGAGAAAATAGAAGTTTCTGGAGCTTATCTTAATTTTTTTGTGAACAGAAAGATATTTGCAAAAAATTTAGTCAATCAAATATTAAAACAAAAAAATAATTTTGGAAAAAAGAAATTTAATCTTAAGCGAATGGTGGAATTTTCCCAGCCAAACACGCATAAATCTTTTCATGTTGGGCACATTCGCGGAACAAGTCTGGGAGAGAGCCTTGCCCGAATCGCAGAATTTTTTGGAGAAAAAGTTATAAGAGCAAATTATTCCGGAGACACAGGAATGCACATTGCAAAGTGGATTTGGTGCTACAAAAAATATCACTCAAAAGAAAAATTAAAAAAAGATGAATCATGGATTGCTTTAATTTATGTGGATGCTGTAAAAAAACTTTCAGCAAACGAGAAATTTCAAAAAGAAGTTGACATGGTAAACAAAAAAATAGAGGATAAATCAGACAAGGAAATAAATGCACTCTGGAAAAAAACAAGGCAGCTTTCAATTGATTCCTGGAAAAAAATTTACAAGGAATTGAACACACATTTTGACATGCATTATTTTGAATCAGAAGTGGAGAAAAGAGGAAAAGAAATAACTAAAGAACTTGTAAAAAAGGGAATTGCAAAGATTAGTGACGGGGCGACAATAATTGATTTTGAAGAGCAGGGATTGGGAGTCTTGGTTTTCTTAAGAAGGGACGGAACTGTTCTTTATGCCGGGAAAGATTTAGCACTTGCAGAAAAGAAAGTTGAAAAAAAAATGGACTGGTATATTTATGTTGTTGCCGACGAGCAAAACTTATATCTTAAACAGATTTTTAAAACACTTGAGTTAATGAAATTTAAAGAAGTTAAAAAGTTTCATCATGTTTCTTTTGGGTTGGTAAAACTTCCAGAAGGCAAAATGTCTTCGCGAACAGGAGAGAACATTCTTTATTCTAATTTTTTAAAAGAAGTTACAGATTTTGCCAAAAGAAGAATTAAGGAAAGAACTCCAAAAATAAAAAACAACGAGCTGGAAAAAAGAGCGCTGATTATTTCAGTCGCCGCAATAAAATATTCCATGCTAAAACAAAGGAGCAGCAAAAATATAATTTTTAAAAAACAAGATGCTTTAAACTTTGAAGGCGACACAGGACCTTACCTGCTTTATTCTTATGCCCGTGCAGGTTCTATTTTAAGAAAGACAAAATCTAAAAACAAACAATTCAAAATAAAACAATTAAATCAAAATGAAATAAAAATAATAAAAAAACTTTCACAGTTCCCGGAAGTTGTTTTGAATGCTTACAGCAATTTTAACCCGTCGCTGATTGCAAATTATTCTTACCATCTTGCGCAAATCTTCAACGAATTCTATCACGCCTGCCCGGTAATTGGTTCAGAACAGGAATCATTCAGGCTGGCGTTAGTTAAATCTTTCAAGCATGTTTTAGAAAACTCTTTGAATCTTTTAGGAATAGAAACTTTGGAAAAAATGTAAACAAAACTTATTTAAAGTGTTTTTCCTTTGTTCAATTAATTAAAAGGAGGTGTGAAATGGCAAAACAAAACCCAAAAATACTGAGCTTTGTTGCGTGGTTAACTGGAGTGATTGTTTCCTTGGCAGTAGGATTTGCAATGATTGGTGGAACTCTTGACTTACCAACATGGCTTGGAGGAGAAATAGTTGCAAGGTTAGCAGGATATGTAGTTGTTTTAACAACAGCATTAGGTGTTGTATTAGCAATACTTAAGAAATAATTTATTTTTATTTTTCTTATTTATTTCCTAAAAAATGAGAAGTCTAGAGGAGACTTCAAAGGATCCTCTTTCTTTTCTTAATGAAATATTTTATAAAAAAATAGTGCTAATATTCTTTACTTATTATTATTTCTACAATTATAGAAAAAATTAAAATACTTAAAGAGAACTTTTTTCCCTGTTGTTCTCTCCTGAAATATTCTTTTATTTTTTCAGGATTCATCTTTGCTATTATGTTTTTGCAAAGTTGCCTAATGCTAAGTTTAAATCTAAACCACTAAAACAAGAAGTGTTTAATGTCTTGAACCCAATAAATAAAATCAAAGAGAAGTTCATAATCAACGGAACAATCCTGATGGATTGCATTTTATATTATTCCAAATCCTCTCAAGAATAGTAAAATAATAAGAATTATTCCAATAATCCAAATTATTTCTTCTTTATATCTCTGAAACCAATTTTTCTTTTTAAGCATTTTACTTAACAACTTTCATTTCTTTCCACGCAAGTTCAAACATTTGTTCTAATGCCTGAGCAAAGAATTTTGTGTTTATCCAAATCCCAACATCATAGTTAGGATGGAACTTTTCATCATCAAGAAGCATAAACATTAATTGAGTAGAATCAATAATCATGAACCTTGCTTTAATATTTTCCATGTTTCTGACTTCTGCAACTTTTTTTAAGTCCCTTGCAACCTTAATATTATTGCTGTTAATTGGAGCAGCAATTCTTATCTTAACTCTTCTCTTTTTGCACTTTTCAAGACTAGGCATTAAAGCCTCCAGTTTTCTGTTAAGCCCTTCTGCTGTTGTTATAAGAGTTATTGTTTTTTCAGCATCATTAACCATCATGTCCAGATGATTGTAAAGATTCTGCCTGCCCTTTAAACTTCCTGACAAATCAGATGGCTCAACAAATTTTATGCCTTTAGTAAACAATGTGCTAAGTTCTTGCAGGACCTCGTCCCCTCTTAGTTTCTCCAGCCTCTTTGATTTTTCCTGGGCATTTCTTACTAAATTTTTCTTGACTCTTTCAACAACCTCTTCAGGTTTCAGAGCAACAAATTTAATTGGCTTGCCAAGTCTCATGATGATAAATCCTTTCTTCTCCAAACTCTCCAAAATATCATAAGTCCTTGACCTCGGAACATCAGAAATACTGCTTAATTCTCCTGCAGTTGAAGTTCCCCGAGAAAGCAGCGCAGTCCAGACTTTAACCTCATAAAGATTCAAATCAAAAATCTTTCTCAGCCTGCTCAAAAATTCGTCCTTTACTATCATGTTATTATATCTCTTTTTTTCTTTTTAAAGATTGTTATAATGAAAGAGTAAACTTAATAGATTACTTAACGGTAGTTAAACAATCGCTATCCAGCCTCTTTTATCTTTTATTTTAAATTCAACTATCTTTTTAAATCTTTCCTTGCCAGTTGTGACAATTTCCAATTTTTTGGAATTGGTTCTATTCTGAATAAAATCTTTTTGCTTTTCCAAAATGTTTTTCAATTCCTCATCAGCAACGATAAAAAGATTAATCTTATCTTTTTTCACAAGCCCTAATTTTTTCCGAAATGCCTGAACATGCCTTGACATTTCACGGGCATAACCTTCTGCCTCAAGTTCAGGGGTTAGTTCAGTATCAAGTTCAACTTTCCAATCATGTTCATGAGCCTTTTTCCATTCAATCTTTTTAACATTCAATTGCATCTCAATTATCTTTTCTAATTCTTTGTCTAATTTTTTATCATAATAAACCGTTGCCTTTGCCAATGGCCATTTCAATCCAATTTTTATCTTGTCTCTTTCTGCCAGCCCTTTTTCAGTCAACCACAAAATCAGATTAAAATCAGATTCCACTTTCTTATCAATCTTTTTCTCGTCGGGTTTTGGCCATGACGACAAGTGAACTGAATTTTTGCTGAACTGCGAATAAATACTTTCTGTTATGTAAGGAGCAAAAGGTGCAAGCAACAAAGAAACTTTTTCTAAAATCTCTTTGACAATTTCTTTGGTGTTTTCCCTTTCTCTGGTCATTTTTATATAGTTTCTGGAAAAATCATTCACAACAAAATTATGAATTTCCTTAAATGATTCATGAATCACATATTCTTCCAAACTCTTTGTAACTTTTTTTATCAGAGAATTAAGTCTGCTTGAAATCCATTTATCTTCAATTTGTTTTTTTAATTTTTTATCTGGCAACTGATTGTAATATCTATTTGTATTATAAAGAACATTCAAAAAAGGCATTACAGATTCTTTCATTAAAGCATATGAGAATCTCTTAAAATTCCCTGCGTCGGTTGTGCAAAACTGGAGTCTAATCGCGTCAACACCTGCCTGGTCAATGATTTGCCTCGGGACAATAATGTTGCCTTTGGACTTGGACATCTTCTCGCCTTTTTCATCAACAACATGCCCGGCGCAGATTACATTTTTGTAAGCAGGTTTGTCAAACAAAATTGCAGATATAACATGCATTGTATAAAACCATCCTCTTGTCTGGTCAATTGCTTCTGAAATATAATCATAAGGAAATCTCCTTTGAAATTCTTTTTTATTCTCAAAAGGATAATGAAACTGGGCAAAATGCGCAGCACCAGAATCATACCAGCAATCAATAACATCAGGTATTCTTGTCATTTCCTTGCCGCATTTGCATTTGAGCCTGACACCATCAATAAAAGGTTTATGCAAATCAACTTTCCCAATAATTTTTTTAGAAGATTCTTTTTTTAATTCTTCAATGCTTCCAATTATTTTTTCCTCTCCGCACTCACATCTCCAAACAGGCAAAGGGCTCCCCCAAAATTTAAACCTAGACAATGCCCAATCTTTAACATTGTCCAGCCAATTGCCAAACCTTCCCTCTTTAATATGTTTGGGTTCCCAATTAATCTGCTTATTCAATTTAATTAATTTATCTTTAACAGCAGTTACTTTAATGAACCAGGAATTTACTGCATAATATAATAACGGAGAATCACATCTCCAGCAAAAAGGATAGGAGTGGGTTATTTTTTCTGTTTTGTACAATAATCCTCTGTCTTTCAAATCTTTTATTATATCAGGTTCAGCATTTTTTACAAATCTGCCTTTGAATTTTGGAACAAACTCTAAAAAAATCCCGTCTTGACCAACAGTATGAACAGCAGGCAGACCTGTTTTTTTCCCAAGATTATAATCCTCTTCGCCATACATCATAGCTGTGTGCACAATACCTGTGCCTTCTTCTGTTGTTACAAAATCTGCTAAGATAATTTTGTGGGACTTTTCGTTTTGTGTTTCTTTAATATCAAATAAAGGTTCATATTCCAAACCTTCAAGTTCTTTTCCCCTGAATTCTTTAATAATTTTATATTTGCCTGTCAAAACTTCTAATCTATCTTTCCCCAAAATTAATTTATCTCCGTCATCTAATTTTACTTTTACATATTTGATATTTTTGCCAACAGCTAAAGCCACGTTGCCAGGAAGTGTCCAGGGTGTAGTTGTCCATGCTAAAATATAATTTTTGTTCTTTAATTTAAATGCGACATAAATAGATTCTTCTTTGATATCTTTGTAGCCCAGTGCAACTTCATGGCTTGAGAGAGGAGTCCCGCATCTTGGGCAAAAAGGAACAACTTTGTAGCCCTCATATAATAATCCTTTTTTATGCATCTCTTTCAAACTCCACCAGACACTTTCTATATATTCGTTATGCAATGTAACATAAGGATTCTTAAGGTCAACCCAATAATTTAATTCTTCTGTTGAAATCTCCCAATCTTTAATATTTGAAAAAACACTGCCGCGGCATTTTTTTATGAATTTATCTGTCCCAAATTTAAAAACATCTTTTTTTGATTTTAGTTTTAATTTTTTTTCTGTTTGAACTTCAACAGGTAATCCGTGGCAGTCCCATCCGCCTTTTCTTGGAACAGAAAACCCCTGCATAAACCTGAACTTGCAGATAAGGTCTTTGTAAGTTCTTGTTTCAAAGTGATGCAGACCAGGAGGAGCATTTGCAGTTGGCGGACCTTCAAGAAATGAAAAAATTTTCCTCCCAGGAATATCAAACACAGCTTTATTTATTTCTTTTTTGTGTTTCTTCCAGATTTTTCTGGCTTCTTCTTCAACTTCTTTGAAATTGTACATTTTATCATAAAGATTTCTTATTTTTTAAATATGTCTCTAAAAGAATTGGATTACTCTCTTTGGTTTTTATGAGAAAATAAAATTAAGAAGATTAAAGATTTTGAATTTTTTGGCATCTTTTAGCATCTAAACTTGGTTCTTCTTGTATTCTTTTTTGAAGGGAATTTCTAAGTGATACCAATGGAACAAGACATTTTTGAATTAAATCACGACCATTTTTTTCACCAAGATAAATTCTTTCAGCTAATTTTGCAGGGGAAATAGTTTTCACATGATTTGTAGTATAATTTCTAAATCCTATTAAAGATACATCTTTTGGATTGTAAGAATCAATGCTTACCTCTATTAATGATGAGTCCTCAACAGATTCTCCAAGAAGAGTTTCATAAACATCTTTATCCTCAATTAACCAATTAGCTGAACCATTTGAATAATTGCCACCGCATTTTTTTCTTTCCCCTACATACTCAATTCCCTCTTCAGTTAAATCTCTTGCTAAACTTCCCAAGTTTTCAATTAATTCAGGAACTTTTGTATAAAGAGTTTCTTTTAAATCGTGTACTTCTGTGAATTCGCCCTCTATAATCTCTTCATAAGAATCTTCATAAGGAATAATCTCTAAGGAGGGGGTATCCTTTTTTGAAAGTAAAAATCCTCTAAATAAAGATTTCACTAATCCTCCTACTTTTCTCTTTTGTATTTCTCTGCCGATTAAAGGCACTAAAGCATAATTATTTTTCATACCAAATACCAGATTTTAACCTTTATAAACTTTTTGGTTTGTTACCACTTGACAAAAATAACATTAATTTCAAACTACTAACTTTCCAAAACCTCTTTTTCCAAAAAATGCAATTTACTCGGAATAACAATGCAATAGGGCTTTTTCACGTCGTTATATTTTTCAAACTCTTCAATAGTTTTATAAGAAATCCTTTTGTCTTTTGTTCCTAACCTCTGGCACAAAATAATTTTCTTTGCCCCTTTATGGGGTACTCCTCCTTGGAGAAGATTTATCTTATGTTTTTCAGCAGAAATTTTTAATTGGTTTAAAGCATCCTGAAACTCCAGACCAATATCAATCAAAATCAAACTATGCGCTTTCATTGACTGGTTGTCCTGAACAATTTTCATAAAACTATCCGGAGAAAAACTCTTTTCCCATTTTGGCATTGAAGTAACTTTTCCGAATTTGTAAATCTGCAAGCCTGTTTCACCGACCCCGTCCAGAATAGAAGCATTGTAAATTATCTTGTATTTAACCCCGCACCTCTTTGCTTCTTCAATCAAAGAAATATGTGTTGTAGCTGTTAGAGGGCTTCCATAAACAAGCAAAGCAATATCTGCCTTTTTTGCTTCATCAACAATTTTCAAACTCTCAACAAACTCTCTGTCAGCAGCCACAATCTTTTTCCCAAGAACTTCTTTCAGAGCCCCCTCTGAATAAGGGAAATCAACTGTATAATTTTCAAGATAAACCCGCTTGCATCTTTTCACAGCCTGCAACCCAAACTTTGAAATCCCGTCAACATTCAATCCCAATCCTATTATGTATAACATGGAAATAAAAGAAAAAGTTGGTTTATTACTTTTTGGGTTCTTGTTTTTGTCAAAAATAAATAATGAGAGATTTTTAATCTCACTTTATTAAATTTATCTTTTCAAACTTTGAATTGTAACAATTGCAATAAAAAATAAACTAAACATTAACACATCATCTTTGATAATTAATCCGACAAATCCTCCAACTAAACTCAGAATAATTATTAACTTAAACCACTTTTGCCCTGAGCTTAATTCTTCTCTTGTAATTTTCGCAAGATAAGAACCAAGAGGAAAACCTAATAATAAAACTAAAATTCCTATTAATAAATTAATTATTTGTTGCATATTATAATTAATTAATTAATTTTTTAAATGTATGTTTTACCCCAACAATCTATTTAAATAAATTTTCTTAATTAAATATATGGATTTCAATCAAGAGGAATTTAACCAGTTTATTGTAGATAATAATGTGGTTGGTTTTTTTGAACAGCCAATAAAATTAAGCTCGGGGAGAATTTCCCACTGGTATGTTAACTGGAGAATAAATGATGTTTTTTTAATGGACAAGTTGAGTGATTTTGTCATTGCGTTTGTTAAGAGTTTGGGACTGCAACCTGATTGTTTTTATGGTGTTCCTGAAGGAGCAACAAAATTAGGAATTATCACCCAACATAAATGGGCTAAACAATCTTTAAGTTATGGAGAGATGAGCCATGTGCTTCCAATGGGCAGGGGAAAACCTAAAGAGCATGGCGATGTAAAAGATAGGTTTTTTGTTGGTGAGCCAGGAGGGAAAGTTGTAGTTATTGAAGATGTTACAACAACAGGAGGTTCTTTGATAGAGACTTTGAGGGGTTTGAAAGAAGCAGGAACAGAAGTTATTGGTGTGATAAGTTTAACAAACAGAATGGAAAAAAGAGATGATGGTCTGAGTGTAAAAGAAGCTGTTGAAAGAGAGGGCTTTGGATTTTATAATATGAGTTCTTCTTTAGAACTTTTACCAATGATATATAATAAATTACAACCAGAGAAAGAAATAATTAAAGCAATAGAAGCTGGGTTTAAAGAATATGGCGTTGAAGAATTGAAATTAAGAAAAACAGTTATTGATAAGTTGTTGGAAAAAATTGATGAAAAGAAAAATCCTTGTGTTGTTGGTTTGGATCCTCAAGTGAGGTTTCTTCCTTCTCAAATTAAAAAACATTGTTTAGAGAAATATGGAAATAATCACAAAGCTGTTGCTGAAGCATACATAGAATTTAATAAAGCAATAATAGACGCAACTTATGATTTAATTCCTGCATTTAAATTAAACATGTGTTTTTATGAAAAGTATGGTTCTGAAGGGCTTAGAGCATTTCAGGAAACCGCTTTTTATGTAAGGAGCAAAGGTTGTATGGTTCTTGAAGATGCAAAAAGAAATGAAGTCAGTGAATCAGCCAAAGCATATGCAGAAGGGCATCTTGGAGAAGTAGATATGTGTGATGATTCAAAATCTAAATCTTTGGATGTTGATATTATGGTTGTCAATCCTTATTTTGGAAGCGATGGGATAAATCCCTTTTTTGAAGTTTGCAAAGAGCATGGAAAAGGAATTTTTATTTTAACAAAAACAAGCAATCCAAGTTCTGGTGAACTACAGGATAGGTTTGTAGAAATAACAGAAGAGGAAAAATTTGAATTAATGAATTCAGGAGTTGACGTTGATAAAAATCAAACCCAACTTTATAATTTAGTGGCGTTGCAGGTAAATAAATATGCTCAGCAGTTTATAGGAGCACGAGGGTATTCTCCTATTGGTGCAGTTGTTGGAGCAACTTATCCAGAGCAAGCAGAAATTTTAAGAAAACTCATGCCAAATTCTTTTTTTCTTGTTCCAGGTTATGGGACACAGGGAGGTGGTGGCGAAGGTGTTGTTCCTTGTTTTAATAAAGACGGGTATGGAGCAGTTGTTAATTCTTCAAGAGGGATAATTTTTGCACATGAAAAATATGGAATTCCTGAAAGATTTGCCGAAGTTGCAAGAGAAGCGACCAAAGAAATGATAAGAGATATAGTTGGGGCATTAGCAAGAAATGGAAAGTTGCCTGAGGCATGGAAAGAAAAGAATATATAATCCAACACAACAATTTTTAAAAATCAAAAAAATGTGTAAACATAATGAGGATTCCAGATATTGCAAAAAGATTTGATAAGTTGTTGGGAATAGATGAAAAAAACATAAATTATAGTCTTCACATAGATGCTGAGCATGGTGTTGGATTTTTCCCTCTTAATGAATCTACCAGAAAAGCTACGAATAAAATTCCTAGGGGATTGTATGAAAACATTTTAGACGAGTTAGTAACAATCGCAAAAGACATTGAATTTGGTCAAGGATACAATCTTCGCAGAGAGCAAATTTTTTACACATAAACTTCTTTATCCTCAACTCCCAAAAAAACTTAAAACCATCTTTCACTTTAATAAATCATGTATAAAAAATATTTAATAATCGCAAGCAAACAAGACAAGGCAGGAATAAATATTACAACAAATTTATCCCAGTTTAGAAAAAATCCTTTGCTATCTTCTATGGCAGACAATTCTAATTTTGATTTTTATTTGGTTGACGACGAAATAATTTATACAAAGAATCTGAATTTGGAGAAGATTAGCAAATATGATTTTGTGATTTTCGCATCAAAACATAAATCAGAAAAAAAAGAAAAAACACTTTGTGTTCATGCTCCTGGAAATTTTAGAGAGGCACAACTAGGTGGAGAAGTTGGAAAAATCTGCAAAACTTCTGCGCTTTTCCAGAAACAAATTTTTGAAAAACTAAATTCAAATGTAAAAGAACACCACCTTGATGAAAAATACAAAGTAACTTTGGAATGCACTCACCACGGGCCTTTAATTGACAAGCCATGCATTTTCATAGAAATTGGTTCAACAGAAACAGAATGGACAGACAGAAAAGCAGGGTTTGTAATTGCAAAAACAATAAATCAAATAATCAAAGAATTCAAACCAAATCCTTACAACGAAGTCGCAATTGGAATAGGGGGTCCGCACTACTGCCCAAACTTTAACAAAATCCAGTTAAATTCAAACATAGCTGTTTCACATATAATTCCTCAATATGTTCTTCCTCTTGATGAAGAAATGATAAAGCAGGCAATAGGCAATACAGAAGAAGAAGTTGATTTTGCTTTGCTGGACTGGAAAGGTCTGGGAAACGCAGAACAAAGAAAGCAAGTTACAGAAATTCTTGACAAATTTTATATTCAATATAAAAAAACCAGTGAGATTGTGAAGTAATTATTTTTCTCTAGATTTCCAAACTTCATATTTTTCAGTATTATTAAAAATTCTGTATGCAACAGAAAAATATTTTGCCTCATCAGTCATTGAAACTAGTTCCCCTTCTTTAAATCTTGTTTTTTTTGATGATGAACGCAACCTATAACCTCCTAGGTGCACATACAACCCCTTGCCATCTTTCTTTACTTGTCTTTGTAAAAATTTCATAAGTTGTTTTTGAAACACATCTTTTTAAAACAACCCCTTAGGGCGACACCGCATGTTAGGAGTGGAAAATATTCTCTCCATCAGATTTTAGAGAATTTTTGACTTTCAAAAAACGCCGCGAGCAAACTCCCGACCTCACTCGTCGTCAATACTGAGTTATTTTTCTCTCCTCGTGAAATCGCTCGGAATCGAATTTACATTTTTGGGTTCTAGTCCGATACAGGGCTTTCAGCCCCATAGACGCCGCGAGCAGGAATTGAACCTGCGCACCCCGAAGGGTCCGGATTAGCAATCCGGTGCAATAACCACTATGCGATCGCGGCTTATGAATATAAAATATTTTAAGGATTTAAACTTTTGTGTTGTTAAGAATAAAAAATAAGGTAGGAGTGAGCGATTTCGTGGTAGAAGCATAATCCAAGAGAAACTTCGTGCGAAGTCGGGAATAGGGATTTGTTCAAATCCAAAAATAGCAGGGGCGGGACCCTATTAATTCATCTCTTCTAAAATACCATAATAAGGGTCTGATTTAAACGTTTTATTATTGATTTTAATGAAATCATACCTATGAATTGTGCCCCAAGGCATCATAATTATTTTTTTCTCAAAGTTTTCTTCTTGAAATTGTCCTGTATTAATCAATAATGTTCTTACTATTAAACTTTGAACATGACAAGGAGTATATTGTTCTTTATCCATAATTTTTTCAACATCAGTATAAAAATGCCTATTTAATAAAATAAATAATTTATATCTACTTTCTAAATATTTTTCATCAACAAAATCAAAAACATTTTTCATAGTTTCTTCTTTTTCTTCTGCTTTGAATTGTTCAGCTATTTGCCTTAGATTTTCTGTTTTTTGTATCTCTACATCTCTAAGAAATCCAGGGAAAAATAATAAGGGAATAAGAAAGACTAAGCAGAGATAAATTGAAATTATAATAATTACCCAATATCTTTTTTTCATTACATCTACGGCGAGGATACCACTGCTTTAAAGCAGGGAGGAATCGCCGTTCTCCATTAAATTTAATTCTGGTGAATTCTTAATATGAGGAGCCGAGATACTCGGCT
>DAOWJK010000003.1 GCA_030640395.1 Nanobdellota archaeon
AAATTATCAAAAAAGATTTAACAAAATTTTAAAAACTAAAAAAGTTTAATAATAAAAAGATGGTGAAAAAAAAGTTGGGGAAAATAAAAGGATTTGCAATTCAGTTTTTGCCTAATTCAGAAATAAGGGATTTAGGAAGCAGTGAAAGAATCAGGAAAATTCTTGGGATTATTTTAGGGAATAATATTTTAATTTTGCAGGGCAGATTGCTGGCAGATGAAGAGACAAGATTAATTGAGGACACAATGGCAATGATAGGGCATGTGAAAAATTTTAGGGGAATAGAACTTGCAGTTATTTCAGGAAATGGGCAGGGAGGGTTTTTTTCAAAAATGAAAAAGGGTTTGGCTAATGCTCTGTCCGGGGGAGATTTAGGAGCCATAACAATTATAGGACCTGCAACAGTTGTGAAAGAAATCAAGAGAAATCCCAAGAAAATAGAACTGTTGTTGAATAAATAATTGAGTATAATAATTCTTAAAAACAATGTTTTATTTTTAATTTTATGAAAGCTTATGCATGTGGGTTGGAAACAAGAATTAAATTAAGTGAAGAACAAATATTAAAATTAGAAAAAGAAAGTATTAGTGGAATTTTAAATTTTAGAGAACCTCTTTCTGCTGAACAAAAGGAGATATTGATACTATTTGAATTAAAGTATGATAAATTCCAAAGAGAAGATGTTAATGTTGAAGTAATTCCTGAAAAAACTTATTTTGGAGATGCTGATAAAATATTTTTTTCTATTAATGAGGATTACTATCAGGAACTTAGGGAAGCTGGAAAGGCTGAAGAAGCGAGGTTTTTTTCTGGAGTTGGAAAATTAAACTTATATTTAGAAAAAGTTAAATAGTCTGATATATTTTTTATATAACTTGGAGGTACTATAAAATTCCACATCAATGCGTAAAATGTTCGAGAATTATTCCTGCAGGAAGCAAGGAGTTATTAGAAGGTTGTGAGAATTGTAAAGGGCATTTTTTCTTTTATATCAGGGACGAGCAGTTGGAGAAACTAAAAAAAAATCCTATTGAAATTCCTGAAGAAGACAAAAAGCAAGTTGAGAAAGATATTAGAGATATAGCGGGAATTACAGATGAAGAAGCCCCTGTGATTTTAGATATTGAATCTGTCAGAGTTACTGGTTCAGGAAAGTTTGAAATTGATGTTGTGAATTTGTTCAGGAAAGACAGGCCCTTGATTTACAAACTTGAAGAAGGAAAATATATAATTGATTTGGCTTCAACTTTACAACAGAATATTAAGGATATTAAAGAGATTAGGAATCCTGATAAAAAGAGTGATTAGATTTATAAGCATCTTTGTATTTTATTTTTTATGACAAAAAAGATTAATTCTATATTAGCAGAAGTTTTGGAAAAAGTAGAGCTTCCCAAGGAAGAGCTGAAAGTTATTGACGATAGTTTGAAAGATTTTCTTGAAAAAGTAAAAAAAAGAATTAAAGTGCTGAAGATAAATGCTGAGGTTTTTGTCGGCGGGAGTGTTGCAAAAAACACCATGATAAAAAAAGATTATTATGATGTTGATGTTTTTTTAAGGTTTGATAAAAAATACAAGGATGATGAAATTTCAAAATTAACCAAAAATATTTTGAAAAATGTTAAAGGGGTTTCACTGGTTCATGGCTCAAGGGATTATTTTCAGGTTAAAATTAATTCTTATTTTTTTATTGAAGTTATTCCTGTGATAAAGATAGCCAAATCAAGTGAAGCGCGGAATATTACTGACTTGTCTTATTCTCATGTGAGATATATTAATAAAAAAATGAAATCTAAAAAAAATTTGCAGGAGATAAAAATTGCCAAGGCGTTTTGCCATGCAAATAATTGTTATGGTGCCGAGTCTTATATTAGTGGTTTTTCAGGATATGCTTTGGAATTATTAATCTATCATTATGGAAGTTTTTTGAAATTTATAAGGGCTGTTTCTACACCCAAGGGCGTACCCCGAAACCTTTTCAAAAAAAGATTTACAAGGGGCAAAATAAATAAAAAGATTGTGATAGATATTGAAAAACATTATAGAAATAAATCTGTTGTCCTGATGGACTTGAATAGTTCCAAGCTTCAGTCGCCGGTTGTTTTGATTGACCCGACCCACAAACAAAGAAATGCTTTGGCTGCACTTTCTGAAGAAACATTTGAAAATTTTAAAAAAGATTGCAGTAAATTTTTGAAAACACCTTCAATAAAAGCATTTGAAATTAAAAAAACAGATTTAGAAAAAATAAAAAAGCATGCAGAGAGAAAGAATTTTGAATTTATTTTAATAGAGGCAAAAACAAATAAGCAGGAAGGAGATGTTGCCGGAAGCAAGTTGTTGAAATTTTATAAGCATTTGAATTATGAAATAGAGAAGTTTTTTGAGATTAAGAAAAAAGGATTTAATTATAATAAAAAGAAATCAGCAAGATATTTTTTTGTTGTTAAAAAGAAAAAAGAGATTTTAATTGAAGGACCGAGTGTTAATGATAAAAAAAATATTTTGGCTTTTAAGAAAAAACACAGGAATTATTTTATTAAAAAGAACAGAATTTATGCTAAAGAAAAAATTAGATTTGATATTAAGAATTTTATTGAGGACTGGAAAAAGAAAAATAAGAGGAAGATTAGAGAGATGTATATTCTGGATTTGAAAATCTTATAAAAGATATCTTAATGCAGAAATAGTTGTTGCTCCCATTAAGCCTCTTATAGAATTTTTAACGGCATAAAGAGGCATTTCTTTTAAAGGAGTTTGAAAATCTTGTATTTTATCGTTCAGCGGTTTGAGAACATATGTTCCAAGACAACCTCCTCCTAAAACAAACAAAGCTCCTGTTCCTGGAACTAAAGCTTCTACAACTGCTCCAATAATTAAAAAAGATGAATCGTCATTTTCATTCCTTGAAGACTTTTCTAATTTATTTTCTTTTTCCATTTCATTTCTCCCCCTCTTCAATAGCTTTTTCTAAATGACTTTCCCTATACGCTACTTTCATCCAGTTCATAGTTTCTTTTTTACCATCTAATTCATAATGGTTTTGAAGCATGACTGTATAATGTTTTCCAGGAATAAAACTTATTAATCCTTTAGCAAATGGGAAACTTCTATCTAAAATTATTCCTTGGTCATCACGTCCTTTACTTTAACTTTTTCATCTACTTTAAATTTATAGTTTACCATTTTTATTTTCCTTCGCCAAAAGTTTCTATTTCTTTATATGCTTGTTCAAGCGAATATAAATTTGCGTATTGTTCAAGAGAATGCCCTTTTGGGCATTTTATGTAAATTTCATCGAATCTTCCATCTTCATCTCTATCTCTAGCATGTAAAGAAGGCTGATTTAATTCTCTCCCACCTATTGAAATACATCTCCCTTTTTTGTTTTTTTGGATGATACACTGATATCCTTTGAAAACCCCTTTTTTACTTATAGATTCAATTTTTTCCCCACATCCCAATAATGTAATCATCAAAGGAATAGTTAATAATTTGGCTATAGTTTTCATTTTCACTTCCCTCCAATTGCCTTTTCAAACAAACTAGCAAAAGCCTGTGCAAAAAAACCAGAATTAAGCCAGATTGCAACATCTTCGTCGTCTGAACTTTTTGACAGGTAAAATAAAATTTCTTTTCTGTCTATGATGAAAAACTTGGCGTCAATATTTACCTGTTTTATTTTCATTTCAAATTTATCTTCTATTTTTTTAATTAATTCCTTATCACCTGACAAAGCCAGTTTTATTTTTATGTTTGCTTTTTTAAGAACTTCAAAAGTCTGCTGGAACAGTTTTGATTTTGAATTTATTTCTTCGGCATTGGTGCAGATTATAACTTCCTTCTCGGCATTTTGAAGAATTTCCCTGAGGTGATTTGTAATATTTGATTTTCCTTTTAATGCTGCAGAAATATCTTCTCTTTTTATGGGCGTGATTCCTGTATTATAGAGTTTTTCAAGTTGCATAAATTCATCAGTTTTCTTTACACCTGAAAGACTAATCATTCTTTCATTTGCATCTCTCCTGATATTATTTTTCATTTTTTCAAGAATAATTCTCGGCTTAACACCAAGATATTTTACCGGCTTCCCAAGCTTCACAATTGCAAATCCTTTTTTCTCCAGACTTTCCAGAACATCATAAGTTCTGCTTCTTGGAACCCCCGAAATACTTGCAATTTCCCCGGCAGAAGCAACACCCTTGCCAAGCAAAGCCAGCCAGACTTTTGTCTCATAAACATTCAGGTCAAAATAATCTTTTATTTTGTTCATTAATTCTTGTTTTACTAACATTTTAATCTTTGTTTAATAATACTTTGTTTAATAATAATTTATTTAGTCCTGTTATTAAATTCGCTCTTGCTTCAGGTAATTTGTCTTGTGAGACTTTATCACACATTCTATTAATTTTTTCATTATACTGTCCTGCATTAACACCCACATAAATACATAATAATTCATTTATATTAACCCCAGGGTGTTTCAGAATAATTCTGTTTGGCATTTCCTCATCATTAAAATAATGAGGATGAAAAAAACCATCTTCTGTTTCG
Organism: Nanobdellota archaeon; assembly: GCA_030640395.1. Taxonomy (GTDB): domain Archaea; phylum Nanobdellota; class Nanobdellia; order Pacearchaeales; family GW2011-AR1; genus JAGLYK01. Next base: position 4,555 of record DAOWJK010000003.1, read on the forward strand.
GTTATCTCTACACTTCCTAAATTTGGTATATATTTTTTTGCCATTTTTACTACTAACCCATAGAAATTTGCTTTTATAAACTTTGTGGTTTGTTACTTTTTTAAAGTGAGGACAGATTTAAAGAATCAAATAACTCAAAACCATGCCTAAGAAAATTCCTGCTGTGATAAACGGCATTGCAGGGTAGAATTTCTTTTTCTCAGAAAACATGAACAGGGAAGTCAGTCCTAATGTTGCCCCTGCGACCACAAATAATGCTGATGCTAATCCCAGAGTTGTGAGCATAACTCCTGCGGCAATTATTGGGAAGATGACGTCCCCCCCGCCGAGAATCGCGACATTAACCCTGATGTTTTTTGCTTTAAGAGTTTTTTCTGAAATCTTTTTGTTCTTGAACTTTTCTTTTAATAATTTAATTTTCTGTTTTGTCTTCTTGTCAGCATAAGGAACAAAAAAACCTGAGAAAATATGCAGTTTGTTTATCTGGTATTTTGCCATTTTTTGCATAATCCCGGAATGCCAGACAGCCCATATGTCATAGATTGAGATTATGATTAGCAAGATAATTATTGTGTAAATATTTAATATGGGGACAAAAATTGTGGCGATTCCAGGGTAGATTAAAAGTTCTGTGAAGTTGTGGACAAGGAAGTCTTTTTTGTAGATTTTGATGAATGCCAGGGGAACTGCTAAAATGACCGGGATTATTAATGCCCAGTTATAATTAATTGCAAGAGCCATGATTTTTTCAAATGAATAAAATGTCAGGAACAGAGCAATGCAGACAACAAGGAAGAACCATGCCTTCAGAACAAATTCTATTTTGAATTTAGTTAGAAAAAACAATAAAGAGATTGCAATGATAAAAGCCAGGATTAAACTTGTCAGCATGCTGAATGATTCCTGCTGTGTTTTTATTTCAGGAGGCTGAATCCAGGAAAGAGCAGGGTTGGAAACTTTTTGCATTGTCCCGTTGATTTCCTGTTCTATATGAAAAGGGTCTGCATGCAAAACTGCAAGTCCGATAAACTGCGTTAAGACAAACATTGTCAGCAGAATAATTGTTATTTTTAATTTGTGCTTCATTTTACAAAAAAACCTAAGCGGTTTTTTGGAATTTTCCTTCCTGTTCCGGTGGGCGATTTCTTTAAGAGCCTCCGATGGAAATCGCAAACTATCCCCTTATTTATTAAAACTAAAAGAAAAAGAGTTTTTAAAGTTTGGGAGAAAAATTAGAAAATATCTAAAACCTTGTCGCCTTGCTCTTCACTGAATTCAGGTTCTTCATTCTCGTCTTTAAACTCAGGCTCATCATCAAATTCTTTTTCATCTTCTTTTGTTTTTTGTTCTTCTGGCTCATTTAATTGATAATTGTTATCCTCTTCTGCCTCTCCTTCCTGGTTAATATCTTCTTTGGGTTGCTGGATTTTTTCTGCTTCTGGAATTAGTGGCACTTCCTCTTTTTTATCTTCAGCAACTTTTTCAGCATCGTTTTCTATTTCTTTAATAGTATTTTGCGGCATTGATGAAGTATCCTCCTCGTGAAAGCCACTCGTCCCTCCTTGGGGTTTTACAAAATCTTGTTCAGAATTTTTTTCTTCAGCCTGGTATTGCCGGGGCTCCTGGTCTGTGTCCTTGATTAATTCTTTTTCAACTTCTGCAATATGTTCTGCTATTTCTTTTGCCATGTCTGCATTTACACTGATGCTGTCGATTCCTTTTTCAACCAGGAACCTGACCATTTCTTTTTTGCTTCCTGCCTGTCCGCAGATGCTTGTCTCAACATTGTTTCTTTTACAGACTCTGAGGACATATTCTAACTGAGGCAGTATTGCAGGGTGCATTTCATTGTAAAGATGCTGGACCTGCTCGTTTCCCCTGTCTACAGCAAGGATATATTGTGTCAGGTCATTGGTTCCAAATGAAATAAAATCAATGGCTTCGTCGCATAGTTCCCGTATAAGCTGGACTGCTGCAGGGGTTTCCACCATCACGCCGACTTTTATTTTTGAAGCATTTATTTCCTGCAGGAATTTCTTGACTTGCCGGATTTCTTCAACACAAATTATTTGGGGGAGCAATACTCCAATTTCCTTCCCTCTTTCTGCAATTCTTTTTAATGCTTTAAGTTCTGATTTGAGAACATCCGGGTTTTTCAGGCCATATCTGATTCCGTGCATTCCTAGCATTGGATTGGCTTCTTTTTCTTCAGGAGCGGCTTTTAAATTTTGAAACTCATCGCTTCTAATATCAGAAGTTCTTATCCACAGCTTGTCAAAATATTTTGCAATGTCATTTACACCTTTGAAAATTAATTCTTCATAATCCTGCATTTGATTTTTCTGCAGGAAATAATTCGGGTGCTTTCCTGATTCTGCAATGATTCCTTCTATTCTTGTCAGACCCACTTCCCTTATTTTTGACCTTGCTGCACGCTCGGCAAAGCCTGGCAAATCAACTATTACTTTTATTTTGGTTCTTGTTTCTGCAGCAACCGGAAGAACTTCTTTCTGGGCTGTCTCTGCAATTTTGCCTTTGTAAACTTTTCCTGTGAAACCGTCGACAGTTATTGTTTCACCTTCTTTTAATTTTGTTGTTGCTTCCTGTGTTCCGACGATACTGGGAATTCCCATCTCTCTTGATATAATTGCGGCGTGTGCTGTCAGCCCCCCTTCATCAGTAACAATTGCTGCTGATTTTTGCATTGTGACAACCATGTCCGGATTAGTCATTTTTGTAACCAAAATATCGCCTTTGTTTATTTTTTGCAGGTCTTCTGATTTTTCTACAATTTTTATTTTGCCGGAAGCAATTCCCGGCGAGGCTGCAATGCCTGTCAAAATTATTTCTCCGTTGAGTTCTTTGGAGGTTTTATCAATTCTTTTTTCCATTGTTGTTACGGGCCTTGTCTGGACAATATAAATTTCCCCTCTTTCAATTGCAAATTCTATGTCCTGCGGTTTTTTGAAATGCTCCTCAAGTTTTATTGCAATGTCTGCTAATTTTTTTATTTCGTGCTGTTTTAATACCTGGGAATTTGAAATTTCTTCTTTTAATTTTACTTCTATTTTATTTCCCCCGGAATTTCTTGTCAGCGCGATTTTTTTGTCTGCAATTTTTTTATCTAAAACTTCCAGTTCTCTGTTGACAGCATATATATCAGGAGTTATTTTTCCTGAAACAATTCCCTCTCCCAGGCCCCAGACAGCCTCGATATGCACATTGTCGCTGTTGTAAGAAGGGTCTTTTGAAAAGATGACTCCTGACTTGTCTGAGTCAACCATGTCCTGCACCACTACTGCGAGGCTGACTTTTGCGTGCTCAAAGCCTTTTTTATGCCGGTAGTATGTTGCTCTTGCAGTGAACAGCGACGAGAAACATTTTTTTATGTTGTTTAATAACTCTGTGTTTCCTTTTACATTCATGAAAGAATCCTGCTGTCCTGCAAAACTCGCGTCTGCAAGGTCTTCTGCTGTGGCTGAACTTCGCACTGCAACAAAAACAGGTTCTGAAGCTGTTTTTAAAATATCCATTGCAGGACCTTTTTGCATGTTTGAATCCCTGGCATCTAAATGCTCGTATGATTCAAGAATCACTTCTTCCATTTCTTTTGGGAATTTAGATTTTAAAATTAATTCTCTTATCTGCCTTGTTATTTCATTTAGTTGTTTTGTATCTTCGTAATTTATTTTGCTTAGAAGTTCCTGAATTTTTTCTTTTATTTCTGCTTTTTCTATGAAGCAGTCGTATGCCTGTGCTGTGACCACAAATCCTGGCGGCACAGGGACTTTCAGATTGTAAATTTCTGCAAGATTTGCTCCTTTTCCTCCCGCAATATTTCCGGAATTTTTATTTAATTCAGAAAACCATTTGATGAATTCTATACTCTTTTTTTCTGGCATATAAATTTAAATTTTAAGAAGTTAATAAAGTTTTTGTTGGAAATATTTTTATACTTAATATCTTTTATTATATTATGAATTACAAAAGAAAAAGGAATTTGATTATAGGTATTTCTGTGTTTTTATTTTTAATAGTTTACCTTTTCAAAAGTTTTTCACTTGGAACAAGAGTTACTGGATTTCTTTTTGGATTGATAGTGTTCTATGCTTTTGACGATTTATTTAAGATTGATTTTAAATTAAGGCATTATGGTTATATATTTTTAATTTTGTTATTTGGCATACTACTTTCTCCATTATATTTTGTGTCAGAAAATTATGATAAAATTTTGCACCTGCTAATGCCTATCTTAGGAAGTTTTTTGTTATTTTATATCGTCGATAAACAGAAATTAAATTTTCAGTGGAAGATTTTAATAACTTTTATGTTTGTTGTTTCGTTTTTAACAATTCATGAAATAGGAGAGTATTTAATAGATTTTTTGTGGGATTTTAAATTACAAGGTGTTTATTTGAGAGATATTTCCGGTCTTGAAAAATTTAATCTGATTTTGCCGAAGAATGATGATACAATGATTGACTTGATTCTTGGGGTGATTAGTGGTTTGTTATTTGTTTTTGGGAAAACAGTTTCTTTCTTTTATCACAGAAGAATTATGAAATAGCATCAACAGGGCAGGATTCAATTGCTTCTTTGATGCATGAAAAATCTTTTTGGTTGATTACTTTTACTTTTCCATCGTCATCTATTTCAAAAACTTCCGGGCAGATTGCAACACATGCCCCGCACCCAATGCACTTTTTCTTATCGATTTTTACCATGAATTAATATATGAAAATGGATTTAAGAATGTTTTGATGGAGTATACAAAAACATTTAAAGCAAACTAATGTTCTGATTAAATGATTAATAAATTTGATTTTAATCCTTTTCAAAAAGAAATTATTGAAATTCTTTCATCTAAATTCCCAAAATCATTTGATTCTTATGATAGAATTTCCTTAAGTGTTCTTAAAGATTGGTTTGATATTTCCAGGACAGACTATGGAATTGATGTTTCTAGTGAAACTGGAAAAAATCTTTTTATTGAAATCATGATCCCTAATATTGAAAATTTAGAAAGAAAAAAAGGAGATAATGTAGGAAGAAAATATATATGTGGTTTATCAAATGCCATTCTTAGCGGGCACATTCCAGATTATTTTAAAAATTTAACAAATTTACCAAGATATTTTATATCTAAATCAGAATTAGGGAGTTTTGTTGATGCAGGGTTACAAATAAAAAGAATTCAAGATACA
>DAOWJK010000039.1 GCA_030640395.1 Nanobdellota archaeon
ACCAATGGTTCTGGCAGGTTGTTTAATAGACGAGAAAACAGAAAGAGAATTCAAAAGATTAGGAATAAAAGATTCCAAACAATTAACTCAAAAAAGAAGAGAATTCCTGGCTGAAAAAATCAAAGCAAAAGCAGAAACTTTTGAAATAATAATTATCCCCCCAAGAGTGATTGACGGAGATTCGGAATCAAGAATAAAATTAAACGAACTTGAAGCAATCGCATGTGCGAAAATAATCAACAGAATAAATAAATTTATGTCCCAAAGGGATCACTCCTCAAAGGATGACACTGCTGTGCCTCCTGAAGGGCGTAAAATAAAAGTTATAGTTGATTGCCCCTCAACAAGCATAATTAAGTGGCAGGATTTCTTAAAAACAAAAATAAAAAATCTCTCAAACCTGGAAATTTTTTGCGAACACAAGGCAGACAAAAACCACATTTCAGTTTCAGCAGCGTCGGTTTTGGCAAAATGCGTGAGAGAAAAAGAAATGGCCAAGCTCAAAGAAATTTACGGAGATGAAATCGGTTCTGGTTACACCTCTGATTTATTGACTCAAAAATTTATTGAGGAATTCGCAGAAAAACACAAAGACAAGGGAATCTTCAGGAAAACCTGGATAACCTGGAAAAACGCTTATAAGAAAATAGGGCAGAGAAAGTTAGTTTGAAGACAAGAAATCAAACAAAGATTTACTCAATCGCTTCATCTCATCCAGTTCTTTTTCATTTATTTTTGGTTTCATCTTCTCATTAAAATAATTTTTACAAAAATCACATAAATTTCTTGATAAGCCTGCAACTGTTTTTAATGTGGAATTAATATAATCTATTTCTTTGGATAATGGATAAGATCCGTCCCAATTGAATTTTAAATTTTCAAACATAGAAGGGTCTTGTTTTTTTCTTTGATAAAACCAATCATGTAACTTTACTCTGTTGATTTCTCTAAGATTTATTTCTTCTGGCATAAGAGCATATAACCCAATTACCTTCTGTTGTGTTGTAAAATCCATAAAATTAAAAAGAGTCTCTATTTATATTTATTTCTATAGTAAATAATATACTTCAAGCAATCTTTAAAAATCCTTATTTACTTTTCCTTTAATGACAATTACATATCATTTAATTAAATTAACACGGTTTGCTCGCGACTTCCATGAGTGATATAGAAAGTCGCACACCTGAACAGAAAGGGAAGGTTAAGCGAAGGAAAGCAAATCAAAAGATTTGCATGTTTCCCTCATATATTCGGGAAAAACCGCAGGTGTCCTCGCATGGTGTATATTAAAAAACTTGTGATGCATGGTTTCAAAAGTTTTCCAAGGAAAACAGAGATTCCTTTTAACCAGGAGATTAATGTAATCCTCGGTCCAAATGGTTCTGGAAAATCTAATTTATCAGACGCCTTATGCTTTGTTCTCGGACGGCTTTCAATAAAATCAATGAGGGCAGCCAAGGCAAGAAATCTAATCTTTCTCGGAACCAAGTCAGCTTCTCCTGCAAAAGAAGCATTAGTTGAAATTGTATTTGACAATTCTGACAGAACATTTTCAATAGATAAAAACGAAATCTCAATAAAAAGAATTGTCAGAAAAAACGGGCAGAGCATCTACAAAATAAACAATGAAACAAAAACACGGCAGGAAATTTTAAGCCTGCTCGCCCTGGCAGGAATAGACCCAAACGGATTTAATATCATCCTGCAGGGAGAAATCCAGAATTTTGTTCAGATGCATACAGAAGAAAGAAGAAAAATAATTGAGGAAGTCTCCGGGATTTCAATCTATGAATTGCGGAAGCAAAAATCCCTCAAGGAACTGGAAAAAACAGAAGAAAAAATAAAAGAAGCTCTGACAATATTAAGAGAAAGAACAGCTTATCTGAATAATCTTGAAAAAGAAAGGCAGCAGGCATTGAGGTTCAAAAAACTTGAAAAAAATTCCAGGATTTTCAAGGCAAGCATAATCAATTATGATTTAGCAAAAAAGAAAAAAGAAAAAGAAAAAATAGATTTAGAAATTCTCAAAAGAGACAAAGAAAAAACAAAATACAAGCAGGAAAAATTAAATCTTGAAACAGAAATAACCAATATTAATTCAAAGATTAATTTTATTAATTCAACAATTCAAAAATCCACCGGCTTGGGGCAGGAAAAACTCAATCAGGAAATCGCTGATTTAAGGGCAGAACTTACAGGAATGAATGTAAAACTCGAAAATTATGAAAACAGGATTTCTGAAATAGCGAGGCAGAAACAAGAATTATCCCAGACAATAAGTGACAACGAGGTTTCAGTAAAGAAACTCCAAAAAGAATTCCCTTCTATAACTGCAAGGCAAAAAGAAATTGAAATAAAAAAGCAGGAACTTGAAAAATTAGAAGAACAAAGAAAAAAATTTTACATGATTAAATCCGAGTTAAAATCAATCAAAGAAAGATTAAATGACAAGAGCTCTGTTCACCAAAACTACCTCTCAGAATCCAAATTTTTAATCACACAAATTAAATCTCTTTCCACGGAATTATTTGATAAAAACACAAATTCAGATAAAACAGATTCATTGAAATTTTCTCTGGCAGAAAAAAAAGAATTCCTGGTTAATCTAAATAAAAGGGAAATAGAACTTGAAAAAATTTCTTATGCCAATGAACTAGAAATGGAAAAACAGGACAAGTTAATAAAAAGAATTTCTAAAATGGATACTTGTCCTCTTTGCAAAAGTAAAATGACTGAAGAACATCTGAACACAATAAAAAAAGAAACTCTTCCAAAAATTGATTCTCTAAAAAAAGAAGTGGAGAACTCAGACAAGGAATTAAGCGAGGTTTACAATAAAAGAGATTTGTTAAAGAGCAGTATAGAACAGATTGATTCTGAGATATCAAAAAGCCAGTCTGATATAATTAAGATTTCAAACATAGGCGAGAAAAAAGAGCAGATAAAAATTCTTCATGAAAAAATAGAGCAATCAAAAGAAGAACTTTCAAAATTAGACAAAAGGAAAAAAACTCTTGAAGAAAAGTTTGACAGGGATTCAAATGTTGAACAGAAATATGAAATCACCAGAGTAGAGATTCAGGAAGTTTCATTGAGAAACAAGGAAAATGTTAATGCTGAGATTTCATCAAAGTTGAGGGAACTTGAACGCTCAAAAATTTTATTGAAACAGTTTGCAAGAAATAAAGAAGATTTAAACGACGAACTTCAGGAAATTAAAAAGAGCATAAAAGAAAAAGAAAAATTGCTTGAAAATAAAAAGCAGCAGGAAGAAAAACTAAGCAGGAAATTCAGGGAATTAATTTCCCAGCGGGATTTGCTGCAGGGAAAAATAAGGCAGAATGAATTAAACATTTCCAAAAAGCAAAATGCTCTTTCAAATATTGAGCAGCAAATAAATAACTTCAAACTTGAAAAAGCAAGAATTGGTGCAGAGATTGAAGGTCTTGAAATGGAGATTCTGGAATTCCCAAACATTCAGATAATTAAGGCAGGCAAGGAATCTCTTCTTGTCAAGCTAAACAAAACCAGGGAAATTCTGTCAAGAATAGGTTCTGTTAATCTTCGTTCGTTGGAAGTTTATGATTCTGTTAAAGCAGAATATGATTTGATAAAAGAAAAAATAGAATTAATCAATAAAGAAAAAGAAGGAGTCATGAGGATAATTCACGCAATTGACATCAAAAAGAAAAAAACATTTGTCAGGACTTTGAACCAACTAAATGAAATTTTCTCGAGGAACTTTTCCCAGTTAAGTGAAAAAAGCCAGGTGTCGCTTGAATTAGAAAACAGGAAAAACCCTTTTGACTCTGGTGTTGAAGTAATTGTGAAAACAGGGCACGGAAAATATTTTGATGTCCGCTCTCTTTCAGGAGGCGAGCAGACTCTGGTAGCACTCTCGTTAATCTTCGCAATACAGGAACTAAAACCCTACCCTTTTTACATTCTTGACGAAATCGACGCTGCCCTTGACAAAAGAAACTCCTCACGGCTTGCAGGACTATTAAATAAATATATGAAAAAAGGCCAGTACATTGTAATCACACACAACGACGAAATCATCACAAAC
>DAOWJK010000002.1 GCA_030640395.1 Nanobdellota archaeon
TATTCTGAAATTAAAGATATTGAAATTTTCGCAGTTAATGACAAGAAGAAGTACGACCCGGAAAATAAATCCAAAAAAGTGAAACCTGGTCGTCCTGGGATTTATTTGAAATGAAAACAATTAAATACGTTGATTTTTAATTAGTCTTAGGAATAAAATTCCCGAAGTCCTTAGGGCTTTGAGTAATTAAAAAGGGGGATAAAATGGTTTATACAGCAGTTGAGAACATTGCGTTTGTCGTGATTATTGCCGGTTTGATAAAGATGTTTGTTCTTTTGATTAAGCCTCAGGCATGGATGAATTTTGCGAAAAGAATTTATAGCAAACCGCAGATTGCGAAATTTGTCAGCTTAATTTTGGCAGTGGTTGTTTTTTATTATCTGTATGGTGCAGGAATTACAGTTGTTGAGATTTTAGCAGTAACGGCATTTGTAGCTCTTTTGATGATGATAGCACTTGCAGATGAAGTTGACTACCTTCTCAAGAAATATCAGGCAATGATCAGGAAAGGCAATCTTTGGAAGCAGTATTGGCTCTATACATTATTGTGGCTTGTTTTAATGTTTTGGGGTCTTAAAGAACTTCTCATGTGATTTTTATTTTTTATTTTATTTTTTCGATAGTTTTTTATAATTGTTTTTATATTTTGTTTTATGGTTAGGGTCAGGAAAGAAAAAGAAGAGAGTGATTCAAAACATACTCAGGATGTTTTTAAGAATTTTTTTAACAGGTCTAAAAGAAAAAAACAAAAGTTTTTACCAAATAATGAATTTAGCAGGGCACGAAAATATTTGATAGTTTTTGCGGCTGTTGTTTGTTTTTTGATTTTGGTTATTGCCGGAGGATATTTGTTCAATGTTGCAAAAGGAAAAAATGTTCAGGCAATTCCTGTTTGCGGCGACAATTCATTTTATGGTACCTGCTCCCTGACAAAACCTTATTTTTGTTCAGATGGGGCACTTTTAGAGAAGGCTTCTGTTTGTGGTTGTCCTGAAGTTTTAAGAAGAGAAGGAGATAAATGTATTTCTGATTATCAAAATTCTTCAAAAGAGATAACCCTGAAATATATTTTAAGAGGAAAGGAAAAAGAAATTGATTATGTGGTTTATGAAGGGTTGGTTAATTATTTATTTAATCTTCCTAAGGGTATTAATTATAATGGCAATGAGAAACCTTTTAGAAGGGATTTTAAACTTAAGAATCTTGATGAAAAAGAACAGAGGGAATTGCTGTTGCCTTTGGTTGTGAAGATACAGAATCTTACTCTTGTTAAAGAGGACCAGGTGAGGATTGCTGTGAGCCTTGTTCAGAATATTCTTTATGCAGAATCTGAAAAAACTTTTATCATGAGGAATGTTGTGTTTAATTATTCCCGGTATCCTTATGAAGTGCTTTATGATAATGCGGGAATTTGCGGGGAGAAATCCGAACTCCTTGCTTTTTTATTGAGGGAGATGGGATATGAGGTTGTTTTCTTTTATCATGCCGACGAGAACCATGAGTCTGTTGGAATAAAATGCCCTGCAAAAGAGAGCCTTAATGGCACAGGATATTGTTTTATTGAAACAACAGGGCAGTCTATAATTACTGATGATTCTATAGAATATGTTGGAGGCATAAGACTGGTTTCTGAGCCCGAGGTTGTTTTAATTTCTATTGGAGATTCTTTAGGAGAAGAGCTGTATGAATACAAGGATGCAGATAGTATGGAGAGGATGAGGAATGGCGGAATTAGTTTTTTTAGGTCAATTAAATTTAACAAGCTCAAGAAAAAGTATGGTTTAGTGGATGAATATAATTTGGGATAGGGTTTTATTTAAGAATAGCTTTAATTCGTCTCACGCTCTTTTTTTAGATAATTTTAAAAACACTTGGTTCTTAATATATTTCATGAAGGTGAATTTTAATTTAAAAAAAGAGTATGTTTATCCAATTATTGGGTTACTGGTTTTAGCAACGGGATTTTTTGTTGTCAATGCCTTGACACCAGGAGTTGCTCCAAATCCAGGGCATTTAATAACTGAAGTTGCTCCTCCATCTGGTTGTGGCAGTGGACAGATTTTGGGATGGAGTGGAGGCAGTTGGGGGTGTGTTGATTTGCCTGTTGATACAGATACAGATACATGGAGACCAGCCCAGACATTATCTGTTTCTGGACAGACTTTATCAATAAGCAGTGGTAATTCAGTGACTCTTCCTAGTGGAGGAGGATGTTTAGATGGATATTTTCTGTTTGAACTTGGCAATTCGTATGTTTGTCTTAAAGAAGGAGCTCAGATAACTAGCGTTTGTTGTGGCGGAAGTTCATGTGGAGATGGGTATGATGCTCATACATGGGCACGCAATAATGGCGGTACAATGCAAACAAGAACAGAAATGTATACTCATGGTAGTTTGCGTTGCAGCACGGGTTGGGTAAATGGGAATTCTCAATGCTCATATTGGGAACTAACCGCCTATGCAACAGTTACAAGTGGAGGTTTGCAAAGTAAACTAATGCAGGGCGCAACAACGCATTGTATTGGAAATATTCCTTGGTAATTAGAACCGATTCAGGAAGCAACACCTAAGGATTTTTATTATTAATTTACTTAAAAAAATAAAAAACCATAAACCACTTTTTTCTCTAATTTTTAAAAATAACACCCTTTTGTTTGATTATTTTTTTTGAGAAATCTGTAACCTATTCTAATATCGCTTTTATTCTTCTTACACTTGAACTTGAGGATTCTTCTTTTTTAATTTTAAAGTATCCAAGTTCGCTGGTGTTTTTGACATGCGGACCTGTACAGATTTCTTTTGAAAAATCTCCGACGCTGTAGACAGAAACTTTTTCCCCATATTTTTTGTCAAAGATACCTGATGCTCCTTTTTCCTTTGCCTGCTTTGGAGTCATCTCTTCTCTAATAATTTCACAGCCTTGCTGTATTTGTGCATTGACTAAATCTTCAACTTCTTTTATTTCTTCTTTTGCAAGTTTTCTTGGAAAAGAAAAATCTAATCTTAATCTTTCCGGAGTTATGTTGCTTCCTTTCTGGATTATTGAATTATCTTTAAGAATTATTTTTAATGCTGCTAAAAGCAAGTGTGTTGCAGTGTGGAGTTTTGTAGTTGCTTCTGAATCATCTGCTAAGCCAGATTTAAATCTGCCTTCTGTAGCTGTTCTTGAAATCTCTTGATGTTTTTTAAATTCTTTTTCAAAACCTTTTTCGTCAACTTTGATGTTTTTTTCTTTTGCTAATTCAATTGTCATTTCCAACGGAAATCCGTAAGACTGGTAAAGTAGGAAGGATTCTTTTCCAGATATTTTTTTATCTTTGGCTGTTTTTTTGAAAACTTTCAATCCTCTTTCCAGAGTCAAGTTAAATTTTTCTTCTTCTTCTTTTAATTCCTGTAAGATATGTTTTTTGTTTTTTTCAAGTTCTGAATAATCGTCGTAGATTTTGAAAACTGGTTCTGCAACTTTTGAAGTAAAGTTTTTAATATTTATCTCTCTTCCATATCTTATTGCTCTTCTAATTAATCTTCTTAAAACATAACCTTGTTCTGTATTGCTCGGGGTTATTCCGTTTGCAATGATGAAGACAGATGCTTTTATGTGGTCTGCGATTATTCGCATGGTTCTTTTATTTTCTTTGTATTTTTTATCAGACAAATTTTCAATTTTTTTAATAATTAATTTGAATGAGTTTGTTAGATAATCATCATTATGACCTTCTAGTATAGCTAACATTCTTTCAGAACCCCCTCCGAAGTCTACATTATTTTGTTTTAATTGTTCATAATTTCCTTTTGCATTTTTGTTGTATTGCAGAAATACATTATTGCCTAATTCTATCCAATTTTTGTCTTTTGGGTTAAATTTTTTTGGAACTGGTTTTTTTGAAATCCAGTAAAATATTTCTGAGTCTGGTCCGCAGGGTCCTGTTTTTCCTGCAGGTCCCCACCAGTTTTCTTCTTTGTTGAGAAAAGCAATTCTTTGTTTTGGAATTCCTAAAGATATTAATGTCTTAAAAGATTCTGTATCTTTTGGTGCATCCCTGTCTCCTTCAAATACACTTGCCGATAATTTTTCTTTTGGGATTTTGAGAATCTCTGTTAAAAATTCAAAACTCATTTCAATTGCTTCTTTCTTGAAATAGTCTCCTAAACTCCAATTTCCTAATTGTTCAAAAAAAGTGTGGTGTTTTATATCTCCTACTTCTTCTATATCTGTTGTCCTTATACATTTTTGAACATTCATTAGTCTTTTTCCCAGAGGGTGTTTTTGTCCTAATAAGTATGGAACTATAGGATGCATTCCTGCTGATATGAATAATGCTGTTGGGTCATTTTCAGGAATCAAACTTGCATTAGGAATCTCTTTATGAGATTTACTTTTAAAAAAATCAAAATATTTTTTTATTAATTGTTTTCTGTCCATAAAAATGTCTAAGAAAGAAGGTTTTAAAAATTATTTGTTCCCAAGGAATTCAGCTTTTCCTGAATTTCTCTAAGTTGGGATTCTATGTTATCGTTGGCAATTTCTTTTTTTGAAGTCGTTTCTTTGGTTTCGTGTTCCTTTAATATTTCAGGTATTTTTAATTCTGGAAGATTTTTTTGAAGCCGTCTTATTTCTGTGAGCAATGTTTTTATCTGCCGATATAATTTTATTTTTAATTTGAATTCTTCTGACCTGAGTTTATGGTATTTTTTTATTGTCTGGATTATTTTTAATAAATCCATTTCTGATGAAAGAATATCTTTCTTGGATTGAATTGCGTCCTTGTATTCCAGTCTGACATGAATTAATTTTTCATCTGCCATTATATTTTAGAAAAAATGTTTTTGTCTACTTTTTCAATTTGTTTTTTTATCATTTCTATTTCATTTTCCCATGATTCTAATTCTCTTTCTTCGTTTTCTTTTACATTTCTTATATCCTTAAGCATCTTTTCTATTTCTGAAATTTTATCTTTGGCCTTTTCAAATATTTTCAGGCTTTCTTCAAACTTGTCTATTCTTATGAAAACTGGTTCAGCTTTTTTTGTTGAAGTTTCAAAATCCTCTGAAATTTCATCAGTCCTTCTTTCAAAGGGGATTCCTTTGATTTTTTCAAGATGAGAAAATTCCGGCACCGGAAGTTTTTTTAGAGGCCTTTGCATCATTTGCCTGTCCTCTGCAAAATCATCTGCTTCAGGAACCTCTTCACCTTTTTTTCCCCCAGCAACTGCTTCTTTAATTATGTTCTGAGAGAATTTTTCCCCTAAGGAATTTGTAGGAAAGCTAGGCAGTTGATGTATCTTAAAATTATCTGATGAGTTCTCTTCTATGCTTGGCAACTCTGGAAGCTTTGGAAGTTCAGGCAACGAAGGAACTTCTTTTTCCTCTTTTTTATTAAACCACCCCATTTTATATTAATCCGATATATACTTTTTAATATATATAAAATATAATAATAGTTTAAAAACTTTTGTGAAAATTCTTCTAGAGGTATAACAAAACCGAAAGAAAGAACTCTCTTTAAATAAAGATTCTTCTGCGATTTTGCATGACAAAACCAATTTCCATATAGAAATATTCCAACGTTTCTGTTCCACAGAACCGAAAGATATTTATGTGGATTAATTTTAATATTTTAATGCTACAAAAATTTCTCAAAGAAGTCATTACTATTGTCGTCGGAAAACAAGCAGAAGGTATTGTGGAGTTGCTTATTAGTGAAAAATATGTTAATGAATTTTTGATTGCAAAAAAAATGGACCTTACGATTAATCAAACAAGAAATATTCTTTATAAAATTTCAGATTATGGCTTGGTATCTTCTACGAGAAAGAAAGATAAGAAAAAAGGATGGTATACTTATTCCTGGAAAATTGAAATTCTTAAATCTTTGTTGTTTTTGAGAAATGATTTGATTAAGAAAATAAGTCAAATAAATAATCAGATTAATAGCAGGGAGACTAAACAGTTTTATGTTTGTGAGAGATGCAATATAGAGATTAGCGAGGAGAATGCCATGCTTTGTGATTTTACCTGCAAGGAGTGCGGGGATATTTTCATTATAAAAAATAATGAAAAATTTTTGAAAGATATTAGAAGAAATTTATCCCGATTAAACAGGGAATTAGGATTTGTTGATGAGGAAATTGAGAAGCAAAGAATTAAGATGGATAAAAAGAAGATGAGAGAATTAAAGAAACAGGAGAAGATTAAATCTGCAGCGAGGAAAAAGGCAGCTGCAATTAGAAAAGCTGCGAAAAGCAAGAGCAAAACAAGTTTTCCACTCGTTCGTCAAAAGCCAAACGAATCAAAGATTTCCATGCTTCCCTCACAAAGTTCGGTAAAAACTAAATCCTCTAAAAAAACAAAATCTGTGGCAAAAGTCAAGAAACCAGTGAAGAAGAAATTAATAAAAAAGAAAGTAGTTAAGAAAAAGGTTTCTAAAAAATCTGTTGCGAAAAAAATAATTAAAAAGAAATTTGTGAGCAGAAATAAAATTTCTACCTCGTCCGCCAAGAGTGCCGAACGAGGGGTCGCTTCGCTCTCCGTCGTCCGCCGAAGCGTCGTCGAACGAAAGAAAAAGGGGAAGAAATAAATGGGGGTTTATCAGATTTATCCTAAGAAGAGAAAAAATTTTTTTCCGAACCTGAGTGTAACTGTTAGCCTGATTTTGATTAATGTTGTTTTATTTTTGATTATATTTCCTTTATGGATTTCTGGCGCTATTAATGAAAATTTGTTTGCAATAAAACCTTCAAACATTTTTCAAGGAAAATATCTCTGGACTTTTGTGACAAGCATGTTTATGCATGGAGGATTTTTTCATATCTTTGCAAACATGCTTTCTTTGATGTTTATTGGTTCTTTAGTTGAGAGAATTTTGGGAGCAAAGAGATATCTTTATTTTTATCTGGCATCAGGATTATTTGCAGGAGTGTTTTTTGTTTTATCCTCGCTGATTTTCAAATCTGATTTTGATTTATTTGCTGTCGGGGCTTCAGGAGCCTTGTTTGGATTGATTGGACTTTTGGTTCTTCTGACGCCAAATTTACCAGTGTATCTGATGTTTATTCCTATTCCAATAAAAATGAAATATGCTGCTCCAGGGATTTTGGTTGTCCTATGGTTTATTTCAATTGCAGGGGATGTCCCTATAGGGAACACAGCTCATCTTGGAGGATTAGTGTGCGGATTGATTTATGGGATTTACCTGAAGAGCAAATATAAAAATAAGACTAAATGGTTGAGCCGGCATTTTAGTTAAGAAGATTTATATATTCTTGATTGTATTATTTATTATGAAAATGAGGTTGATTGATATTGTTATTGCTATCTTGATTATTTTGTTGCTTATTTATTTTATTAAATTAGAGTATTTTGGAGGTTAGATGAAGATAGATTGGGTTGAAATGTTGTTGGCTTTGATTGGTTTGTTTATTGCATATCAACTTCTGAAAAAAATTCTTGGAGGAAGTTGGCAGACAGAATCTTTGATAATCGCGATGCTGTTTTTGAATCTTGGGCTGATTTGGAAATTAAGTATGAAGTTTGAAGGGCACATGAATTGGCATAAATTTAAGAGCAAATTTGAAGAATGAAAAAACAAAAGAGGTTTAATTGATGGTTAAAAAAGTTGTTGGTAGAGAAAAGAAAAAAAAGAAAGAGGTAAATTACTTTAGTATTAATTTTGGTTCTATAATTTTTTTTATTGGGGTTTTATTACTTTTTCTGTTACAAATAAGTAAATTATTTGTTGGGGCTATTTCTATTTTGTTTTATTTAAAAAATTTTTCCTATTTATTAGTTTATTTTGGAATTGTTTTGCATTTGTTTTTAGTTGGAGATAATCCATTAAAAAAATCAAAAGATTTTTTTAAAGAATCAAGGAATTTTATTTATTCTATTATGGGGGTTTTTTTTGTTTTTGTTTTGATTGGTTTTTTTGTTCCTGCTTCTGAGGATATTACAAAGATAATTTTGGAATTTATTGAGAAACTTTTAGAGCAGACTAAAGATATGTCCCAATCGGAATTGATTAAGTTTATTTTTGTGAATAATCTGCAGAGTAGTTTTTTCGGATTAATTTTCGGAGTTGCTTTAGGAATTTTCCCTGTGCTTGCTGCTGTTGCTAATGGTTATGTTTTGGGTTTTGTCGGGGCAATGAGTGCTGAAGCTGAAGGAATTTTTATTTTGTTGAGGATTCTCCCTCATGGAATTTTTGAACTGCCTGCGATTTTTATTTCTCTTGGGTTAGGATTGAAGTTAGGAAGTTTTATCTTTAGGAAAGAAAAAGGGAAATTCTTTAGAAGATGTTTTTGGAATTCGTTAAGGGTGTTCTTGTTTGTTGTGATACCTCTTTTAATTATTGCAGCGATTATTGAAGCCAGTTTGATCTTTTTTGGATAGCCAACAAATATATAAATAAAAAAAATATCTTATGGATATGAAAAGACGTGAGAAAAAATTAAAAATTTTTCCACCCACTCGTTCGCTTCTAACGAATCAAACGAAAGCGCAGGTGAAATTATCTTTTGGGATGATTTTTTCAATTATTTTAATAATTTTTTTTATTGCGTTTGCTTTTTTTGCAATTCAAAAATTTCTTGGTTTGAAAGATACTATTCTTGTTGGGAAATTTGCAGATGATATTCAGTCAGATGTTAATAAGTTGTGGGAAGGGGAGCAAGGTTCTCAAGAATCAGAATATGCTTTGCCAAAAAAAATAGAGTATGTTTGTTTTGCGAATCTTTTGGAACCAGAGCAAGGCGCTTATGAAAATGAAGATTTTTATGAAGAATTTGGGAAATATTTTACAGACGAGAATTTGTTTTTTTATCCTGTTAATTCTATAGAATTAAATGGTCTTAAAATAGAGCATATTGATATTGGGGATAATAATCCTATTTGTTTTAAGAATGACGGGAAGATAAAGATATTTCTTAAAAAAGATTTTGACGAGGTATTAGTTTCTGTGACTGGTTTATTGCAAGATGATTAAAGTTCCTAATTATAGAAGGAAGTTTAATTTTTTATTTGGGTAAGTTAATTTTATATAGTTTAATTTCCTGTATATTTTATATAATTAAAAAGGAGGATGTTGAAAAATGAAAAGAATCAGTTCTGTTTTGGTAGTGCTTTTAGGTTTGATTTTGTTACTTCCATTAATTGGTGTAACTCAATTTGGATCATTAACTGAAGGAGTTTTTGGTTGGGGAACAGCAATCTTTGTTTTGGTAATTGGAGTAATTGAAGTTGTCAAAAATTTTGGGAAATAAAAGTTTTATTTAAGTAACTTTTATATACTTGTTTTTATTAATTAAAGAAAGGAGGTTAAAATGCAAAGTAAGATATATGCTGTTCTAACAACTCTTGTTGGGGTTTTGTTATTCTTACCATTGCTTGGAATAGAAACTTTTGGGAATGTAACTGAAGGAATTTCGGCATGGATAATAGCAATTGCAATTGTGGTTATAGGAATTGTTGGAATTACTAAAAGTTTTAAGCAATAACTTTCCTATCTTTTTTCTATTTTTTATTTTTAATTCATAGTGGATACTTTAGAATTAAATTATTCTTTTAAATCACTAATTCCCAGCACAATCAAAAGAAAGCCTATCATTAATAAGAACCAGACTACTCCGCCTTTGAAAAATTCCCATGCAGCGTGCTTGAAGTTCCAGAATGCTCCGAACCATTCACCTGAAAACCATGCAAGGAATATCACGAGATTTACTAAGATTAATCCAAGTAAGAGTTCAATCCATTTATTCATTGTAATACTTCTTGGTGATTTTTGTTTAAAAAGATTTTGATACTTGAATATAACTTTTAGAAAGTCTTAAAAACTAATTTATTTTTTAAAAAATATGAATATTCAATTGTTTAGCGAGAGTTTGGCAATACCGATTTTATAAAGATAGTTCTGCCTTATTAAATTTTAGATTAATAATATGAAAAAAGAAAATCAAAGTAAATTCA
>DAOWJK010000043.1 GCA_030640395.1 Nanobdellota archaeon
AAAGAAATCCTGCAAAGATTAATCCAAAGATAAAGTGTTTTGAAGGGAGCATTATTCCTCTATCCTCTTTACCATGTCTGCGAAAGCGGGTCTTGTTATTAGAACGCCAGCAGTGATTCCGATTAAAGTTGTGATTGCGAAACCTTTTAATAAACCAGCACCTGCCCATAATAAAGGGATTAAAGCGACTACTGCTGTGAAATATGCCCCGAGGATAATTGTGAATGCTCTTTTTAATTTTTGTTTGATGCTTAATGAAATATGCTGTCTTGCTTCGTCGAGGATGATTATCTGCTGGTCAATTCCAATACCAATTGTTGCGATGATTCCGGCGATGCTTGGCAGGTCAAGATTCCATTTTATAAAAGAAGCAATACCAAGGATGATTATTATTTCAGATACACTTGTGATTAAAAGAGCCATTGAAGATTTGAATTTTTTGTATCGGACAAATATAATTATTGAAACCACTAAAAGTGCTGAGAGTCCTGCCAGGAATATTGATTTTATGAATTCTTTTCCCAGGACAGGGGAAATTGTGTCGAGCTTGACTATTTCCAATTTGTATGGCAAACTGCCTGTGATTAAAATTGTCTGGAGTTTGTGCATTGAACTTGCTGCGTCTTCGTATGCTTGGTTTCTTGTTGCTCCGCTTCCTGAACCTGAAATAGAAATTTGGGTTGTTACTCTTCCTTTAAGTCCTTCGCTGATTGAAAGACTGTCAACAAGTTTATCGTCGAGAAATAAATCTAATTTTTCTGACAGGCAATTCCCTGCAGAAGTTACATTGACTTCTAAATTTTTTGTCAGTTCTGCGTGTCTTTTTGCTGCGTCCTCACTCAAAAATACTGTGAATCTAAAATTGCAAATATATTGATTCTGAGATTGGTCGCAGGAATAAATTCCTGAGTTTTGCCCTGACCTCGCAACAGATGCAATGTCCCTCTCGCCTCCGATAAAAACAGTTTGGTTTCCTATTTTCGCTTCAAACTTTCCCTGCTTAGAAATTAATTCCACTAAATCTGTTTTGGTTGCCCCTGCAACTTCCACTAACATGAAATGATTTCCTGTTAAGTCTGACACTGGCAGAACATTTATATCTGACAAGCCAAACTCATCAAACCTGTTTCTTGTTATGTCCACTAAATCATTGACCTCGCCTGAAGAAAGTTTTTTGTCCTCTGCCTGGACCATTGCTCTTGAACCTCCTGCCAAATCCAAACCTGTTTTAATGTTTGTTTTAGGGACTTCTGCGACAGTGATGTTCGGGGCATGATTTGAAAATAAAATTATTTCAAAGTCCCTGGTTTGGAAAATTATTTTTATATTTTCCTCAGAAGGGAATTTCTTTAAAGCATTTGAAAAATCTTCTAAATTTTCTATTGATACTCCGTCAATATTTGTGATTATCTGGTCTTGTCTTAATCCTTGTTCAAATGCTGTTGAGTTTAATTCAACACTTGTGATTAAAACTCCTTTTTGGGTAAATGTCGGGGGCATTCCAAATATTGATAATAAAGAAAATCCCAAGATGATTATTAAGAGCCAAATTTTCCAGGTTAGTTTTTTCATTTTTTCTTCACCTTTATCTCAATTTTTTTAAATAAAAAAAGATATTTTTCAGACAAAAGAGTTTGAATAAATTCTTTTCTTTCTTTTTCTGTGAGATTAGATAATTTTTTAATTGGCCAGCGTTCTAAATTAACAATTTCTCCTTTTTCAAGTTTTAAGTCTTTTATATCTCCCTCAAATTGATAAGCATAGATTTTTTTAAGTGCATTATTGGTATTTTTGGTTACCTCATCATAAGTTTTTGACTGATAATCTCCGAGAAAAATCAAGTTGTGAGGATTAGCTTTAATACCAAGTTCTTCCTTAAGTTCTCTGATAGCAGCAGACATGTAATCTTCACCAATATCAACATGGCCTCCAGCAGTAGCATCTAATAAATTAGGATAAGTATCTTTATTGTGACCGCGACGCTGGAATAAAACTTCTCCTTTTTTGTTGAATAACCAAATGTGAATTTCTCTGTGAAGAAAACCTTCTCTATGAATTCTTTCCCTAGTTTCTTCACCAATAATATTCCCTTGTTCATCAATGATATTAAGTCTCTCTGTCATTCCTTCTTCTCCATATACCATTTAAGAATTGATGCATTAGTTATCCAGGTGTTGAGTATGTCAAAACACAGACCAATTGAAAGTATTGTGAAAATTTGTGTCAGGACCGGGGAAAAGGATTTGACGACGAGAAGTGCTATGACAATTGCGAGAAGAGATGTCAAGGTCATTGTGATTCCTGTTTTAAATGCTCCAAATAATCTTTGATTTAGAGAACCTTCTGTTCTTTTCAAGAGTCTTGTGGTCAATAAAATATCTGTGTCAACAGAATAACCAATTAACATTAAAAACGCCACAATTCCTGCGGTGGACATTTTTATTCCAATCATATCTACCAGAACAAGTGTCATTAAGATGTCTGCGAATGCTGAGATAATTACTGCAGTAGATGGGATGCTATAAATTACGTAAATAACTATTGTAACTAATAAAATAATTAATGCTAAAATAATGGCGGCTGTTACTGTTAAAAATGCCAGGCCTAATAAAGGGTTTAAGAGAACCAAGATTGTTGTTATTATTTTTAATTTAAGGTGTTTGCCAAAAATTAAGAACACGACCCAGCCCATAAAAGAAAATGCGTAGAGTATTGCCAATAAAAGTTGCTGGTAAAAACTTTCGCTTAAACTTGAACCTGTGAATTCAAAACTGCTGTTTTCTGAATTGAGTTCATAACCTAAATAATCTTCAAGGATTTGTTTTGTCTGTTCCCCGTTAGTTTTTGTTTCAATGATTACTGCTTTCTGCTCTCTTGTAATTAAATCATAAATTTCTCTTGTGTTAACTTCTTCAAGTTTTTCTGAGAGTGCCTGTTCTAAATCTAAGATATTTATTTTTCCAAAGATTGTTACAGAAGTTCCGCCTGTTAAAGAAATATCTTTGTAAATAATGTCCTGATTTTTTGAATAAAATATTCCCATGTAAATTATTGAGAACAGCATCAGGGCTAATGGTATTAGCAATAGTAATTTGTAATTTTTATCATGCCAGTTTTTTTGCTCCATTTTGTTTTATTAAATTTTTATTATGCGCGGGCCGGGATTCGAACCCGGATCAATTGGTTGGAAGCCAATGATACTGCCATTATACTACCCACGCACAAAACAACTCCCGACCTCGCACAGGTTATTTCTTTTCATTTTGTCCCTACCACGAAA
>DAOWJK010000022.1 GCA_030640395.1 Nanobdellota archaeon
TACCCAACAACACTTTTATGTCAAAAAAAGAATGCGATAAAAAAGGTTCTGGTGTGTCAATTTATATGAAAGCAACTGAGCTAAAAATAGAATATTCCCCAGATGCAAACATTTTATGGATATCCTCCAGTGGAATAAACTCAAGAAAACATATAGGTAGTATTTTGACTCCAGCCAATTCTGAACCTGCTTATGTAACAAAAAATGTCGTAGCTTTCACTCTTAACAAAGCCAGATATATTGTCCGTTTCTAAGCAACCCAAATAATTCTCCACATCAGCAATCCCAAATCACCAATAAGAAAACAAACTAAAATAATCACCTCACTTCTCCCACCTGTTCTAATTTTCCATGAAGATTTTTTCTTTAAAGGATAAAAAGGTCTTATGCCCCTGACAGTAAAACTATCTGCAAGCAAATGCAAGCCATAACCCAGAAAAAAACCCAAACTTATAATTGGAAAAAACAAAACAAAAAACAAAGTAATTAAAATCAAAAAACTAAAACTATGCATCATTCCTCTGTGCCTGACAAAAAACTGCAAAATCCTCAAACTCTTGTTTTTCCCTAAAGTTGAAAACTTGGAATCAGCATCAGGAATAAAAGTCGCAAGAAATGCAACCAATACAAATGCAAATTTATATTCAACAACTGAAATAAAAATAAGAATGAAAAATAAAGTTATTGATAAGTGGGTACGGATTAGCATGAATAAAAAAAGAAGAAATAGGATTTAAATTTAACTGAATAAAAAAGTTGTTGTGGTTTGGGCGGTTGGAAGGAAAGGAAATGTGTTTTGAGAGAGAGGGGGGTTGTGAAGAGGAAAATCTAACAAATATTTGGGACTTTTTGCGTCTCTTTTAATATCGCTTTTATAACTGGAACAGAAATTGAATTTCCAAATTGTTTATATGATTGATTATTAGATACTGGGATCTTGAATTTCGGAGGATAACCTTGTATATTTGCACATTCTCGCGGAGTAAGTTTTCTTACCTTGTTATTTACTAAATATGCACCAGTTTTTCCAGCAGGACCTCCTCCGGTTGCAGAAAGTGTTGGGGCGTAACCTTCAATACTATATATTCGTTCTCCTTGCCGACCCTTGTTTATTATCCCTATTTTTATAAGACCATTTGCGTTGGATTGAAGTTTTTCAGGAAAGATTTTAATATCGTCTCTTTCAATTAAAAATTCTGGAGAAATTTCTGTTTTATCAATGAGTGAGCTTAAGAATATCTTTTTATTTTTAGATTTTGGAAATGCAAATTTTTTAACATCCAGATCTTTTCTGAAGCATACAAAATAAATCCTTTCTCTTGATTGAGGCACCCCAAAATCACTAGATTTTAAAATTTTATGAAAAACATCATATCCTGCAGAATTAAGTTTTGAGACTATTTTATTTAATGTTTTTTTATTATCATGAGCTGTTAGGTTTTTTACATTTTCTAATAAGATTAATTGTGGTTTGTGGTATTTGGCGATTCTAATAATTTCAAAAAAAAGATTCCCTCTAATATCATTGAATCCTTTTTGTTTCCCAGAAATGCTAAACGGCTGACAGGGAAATCCCGCACAAAGTATGTCATGATTGGGAATTTCTTTTTCCTTTATTTTTTTGATGTCTCCATGAGGTATGTGATCAAAATTTGCTACGTAGGTTTGTCTTGCAAATTTATCAATTTCAGAAGAAAAAACGCAAGAATAGCCAAAACTTTCCAAAGCTAATCTAAACCCCCCTATACCTGCGAATAAATCTATAAATTTCATTTTATTCTTTTTTTATATTAAATGCTCTCAACTAGCTCTTGAATTTTACTAATTGCCTTATTCTTTTCAAGAAATTCTTTGTAACTCATACAAGCCTTTTCAATTAATTTATCATAGGTTAAATACCTTGCATCCAACGGGTCCAATAGTTGTTTAATAAATCTTTCAGATTTCTCTTTTGGATTTGGCCTAGATCCAAGAATACTTATAATTTCTATATTAGGCACTTCAATTTGAAATTTTTGGTTAAGACACTTAGTTAAAGCAGTTCTGTATTTATCAAGTTGTTTTTGTAAATCAAAAAGATTAACATAGGCATCAGATTTTTTCAACTCAATAATTATGTGCTTTCCTGCAGCAGTTCTATAATATATATCTAATCTCGCCAGAGACTCTTCTTTAGTCAATTTTACATTCTTAATATCTTTTATAACTGTTTTTTCCATCCGGCTACTTTCGGAGTCTGTCCTCTCCCAAGAAGGATCTAAAAGCCACAAATGATTAAAAAGATATTTTTGTAAAACTTTTTCTTTTACATTTTTATCTACTAATCCTTCAAATTCCTCTAATACTTTCAAACGCCCTTTTACAATATCATGATAATGCACTGCTTCAAGTTGATCTATTTCGGCTAACAGCTCCAAAAATGGTTCAAATTGCTCAGGAGATATATTTTCAAGTTTACTTAAATTATTACTAACTGCCAAAGTTTGAAAAGCTAAAATTGCATTTTTATAAAGCACTCTTTTATACTCCTCATTAGAAATAGGAAATCTATCTATTTTGCCAAACAATTGTTTTGCATATCTTTTATTGTCCGGTCCAAGAGAATCAAACCAAGTTTTAATGGCAGAGATTTCACATGCTTTTTTTATTGAGTTATCTTCACGCCATTCTTGCCATTGCTTTCTAATGTTATTTATTACTTCTCTAACAAAATCTCTCATTTTTTCAAATCTTTCATTATTCTCTTGAATATTTTGTCTATCGCTAGTAGTGATATCTTCTCTATCATCGTCTAAAAAACTTGCAGTTATTTCACCAATTAAGTATTTTGTTACAAATCCACTATTATCTATATTTCCAAGTAAATTATCATGCACAGATTTTCCCCTTGAATGGAGTACTATGGTATTATTTCCCTCTTCAAGATTACTTCTTTCATGAACCGTGCCAATCCATCCTTCAATAAAGTATTTTTTACCATCATTTAAAATTACTTCATTATTAATTTTTTCTTTATTATCTAAATTCTTGCATTGTTTTAAAGATTCTTCACCATAATTACCAAAATACCAGAGATATTGAATTTTACTAAAATAATCTCGATCTTTAATAGAAATTTCTTCTCCATTAACATAAACTTGGAAATGATTCTTTTTTCCTAGCACGCTGAATTTCCTAGCTAAACGCTTCCTTAAAAAAGTTTCTGTTTTGGTCAAACCTTTTTTTAAATCAGTTAAAATAATTTTTGTCCCCTTATCAATAGTAATCTTATCTTTTTCTACAGCATCTAAAGAGAGATTTTTGTCTAAATTTTTTGGTTCTGATTTTATATGTTTTTTAATTTTATCTTTATTCATAATAAAACCATTTTTTTCCTTGATTTTACCTTCTTCATCTAACATCACAGAATGAATCTCAATATTTTTAGCTATTGCAAAAAGAGATAATTTGCCTATCCCTTTCCTACCCATTACTAACCTCCCTCCTTTTTTAGTCTTTATTTTTTTATCTTCTCTTCTATGATATCCCACATTTAAGTATTTTTTCTTACATTCTTCTTCATCCATCCCATCGCCGTCATCCTTTATGGTGATAATTCCCGTTTCAGTATCAATATTTATTTCAACTTTAGTGGCATTGGCATCGTAAGAATTAGCAATAGTTTCCGCAATTACTGCAGGGGTGCTACTATACAAATTTTCTCCTAAATTTTCTAGTACATTCATACTAATAGAAAGATTATATTTACTCATAATTTAATTAATAAATAGAGGTATAAAAAACTAACTAAATTTTCTAATCAATCTCAAACTCTAAACACTCTCAATCTCATCTTCTGTAATAAACCTAATCTCAACATCATCTATCAAAAGTTCTGGAACCATTCCAAACACCCCGCCTGTGTGAGCTTCAAATCTAACCCAACCAGAAGAAAAAGGATTCAAAGTATCTTCATGTTTCGCTACAAGTTCATTGTCTATGTAAACATTAATAACATCCCCATAACCTCTTATTTCAAAATCATGCCAACCATCATCAAGCCTAAAATCCATCCTCTCAAGTTCTCGCCAGTCTCTGCCTATCTGTTTGTTTAAGTTATATACTCCTACATAATTCATACCAACTAAATATCTTCTTGCACCATCTGTATAACCCTCACTACGCCTAAAATCAACATGCACAGAACCATCTATCATCTTAAATTTAAATTTAAAAAGATAATTATCCCATATCCTATGGACATTTGCCCTCTCAACACCAACCAATCTCATAACTGTATTGCCGTCTTCTACTAATGTTTCTCCAATTCCATCATACCCAACTCCTCCATTTGAAAAAGTCCATTTGTCTAAACCACTTTCAAAATCATCAGTAAAATGACATTCTTCATTTAACATATCCTCAGCACTATTACAAGTTACCCATGTTTCTGGTTCTTTAGGATTTAATACATCAGGAATATCCTCTTCTGTAATATCTAAATCAGAAGAATATCTTTTAAGATAAGCATCTGTTAAAGTCTCTACAAATTTATTGTTTGATTCTGGTTTACCACCTGACGCAATTAAATAAGCCTTATTTGTCCAAGCCAATACTTCTCCATCATTAATATCAATTATTTTTTCTCCCTCATATTCTCCAAAACTATAACTTCCTACTTCCCCTCTGCCCAAAATCCATATAAGAGAATTTCTTACTTCTTCTTCATTATCAAATGGACAAACTATTACTCTGCCTGTTGAATAATCAGCTGCACAACATTTTATTGTTCCAATATTTTTCCCCTCTTCTGAATATACAGGAACTTGCACATGTTTGTCTGCACCATAACTTGATTTAATATATTCATTATCCTTTATATCTTTTTCAAGAAGCAACTTAGAACATATTTTTAATCCAGGTCCTTCCTCTTCTTCATTTTCATCACCTCCAAACATTTTCTTAAACCATTTGAGAATTTTTTTCATTAAACCTTCACCAACACATTCCCCTGAAATACAAACATTGCTTTTACATTCAAAATTATTATCACATTGCTTATCTATTTGGATTATAAATTCACCATCATCTGAACAATAGTGCCCCTCTTTTCTATAACCCATTGGATAGCATTTTTCATCTAATTCACAGCCATTGCATTGATAAAGCATTTTATCTTTTGAAATTTCTTTAGGTTCTTTTTTATCTTCTTCTATAGGAATACAACTTCCCATCCCACATGGAACTGGTCTTGATTTTTCTCTTTCTCTAATTTCAATCTCTACAATATCTTCAACAGAACTACAACCAGCATATCCCTCTGTATATACTTTAAATTTAATTTTCCCCAATGCTGACTGCTCTTTTTCTACTGTTGGCTGAAACCTAAAATATCCTTCATTACCTGTTTTATCTGAACCAGCAGTATGCCACCTAGTATCATATAATTGGTTATAAAAAACATAATCAGGAAGAGGATTTCCTTGAGAATCAAAAATTCCTATTGCAATTTTAGCAGTATCCCCAATATAATAAATTCCTTTATCAAATGTTACTTTTATATTAGTAGCACATGTTTTAGGTTCATCTCTTGGCTCAGGAGGAACAGGCTCTGGAGGTTTAGGTTCTACTGGTTCTACATCTTTCTCTTCTTTTAACTGACTAACGCAGTTTTCCTCTGTACTATAATAAGTATATTTTGAAGAATTATAATCACAACCAAAATCACTAACACACCCATTATCTTCAATTCTCCAACCTATTATTGAAGGGCACTCTTGCTCAGGACAAGAATCAAACTCACAATTATTCTCAGGGTTCCTGCTTACATAAGAACCATCCCAGCATTCCTTTGCATCAGCTGCACAAACTACTTCTTCAGGTTCTTGTGTTTCATTTAATGTAATGTTTTCTTCAACAACCTTTCCAGTAATCTTATTCCAAAAATCACCAAATAAACCAGCACTTACAAAACTAATTAAAAATAAAACTAAAAAAATTATCACCAATTTTTTCATAATTATTAAACAAAATACTTATTTATAAAATTATCCTTCCAACTTCCCAATCAACTCATCTAAATTAACTTCAGCCACATCATTCACAATAAATTCGTTGTTATTAAAAAATTTATTATTCCTGACATTCCCTGAAAAAATCATTTCCTTTCCTAACAAGTCTTCTCTCTGATTTATCAGTCTCTCGGAATTTTCCAGTTCAGTCAATCCTATTTTTGGCAAATTCTCATGAAACAAAACAGCACGCATTGTTTCTGTTCCGTCGTCCAGAACAATTGTAATCAATGCCCGTTTCTCAGCAGAAACTTTCCCGTGCTCTGCGCAGACAAAACCATCAGCTTCCTGGGTTGCTTTTTTTCTGCACTCAGGGCAAACATGAAAAAACTTCGGCTCAAACGCCTGAACAATAAACGCCCGCACACTCAAATCCTCCCCGACCCTGAAATCAATAATATTCTTTTCCCTGACAACCCTCTCAGTTTTCACGTCATTCAAAACTTCATCACTCAGTTTAAATTCTGAAAAACTTCCCAGATGAATTTCATTGTCTCTCATGCTTGCATTTGAAATCTCAACAACCTTATTTTCAACAATTTCACTTTTCTCAATTAATTCAATATGATTTGTATCCCACAAAACAACTTTCACATTCGAAGTTTCATCTGCAATAAACATGTTCGCAACTTTGCCCTCCTCACCTTTCTTTGTGGTAAAAGTCCGTACAGGAAACAAATTAATCACCTTCCCCACAACATTCACTTTTCTCATCCCCGGGAGCAGCTCATTTATCTTTAATTTCTCATTATCAAAATTAATTCCCAACTCTGCAGCAACAATCTGCGCCGCCCCTTCCTGACTTATCAGCCCCGCCAGCTTCGCCCTCTTCGCCTCAACTCTCCGGCTAATCTCCTCTTTCCCCAAACCAGAAACCTGAGCAATCTTCTCCAAAATCCTCTCATAATTATCAACCATTGTGTTATTTAAATTTTAATTTAAATGCGCAGACGAAATCTATGATTTCAGTCTTGTTAAAAAAAATCTTTTTGATTTATAAGTATTGCGATATAGGAAAACCTATTTTCCAAGATATTCCTTTATTCTTTTCAACCCTTCTTTTATTTTTTCCTTGTCCAAGGCATAACTCAGCCTTATTCTTCCCGGAGCTCCAAACCAGTCTCCAAGATAAGTAATGACTTTGTGTTTTTCAAACAATTCCAAAACTGCTTTTTTTGGATTATCCACTTTTGGCAAAACATAAAACGCTCCTTCTGGTTTCCAAAAATCAAGACCCATCTCTTTCAAACCCTCACAAATCAGGTCTCTTCTCTCTTTCCATATTCTCAACCCTTTTTCAACATACTCTTTTGGAACTGTTGTAGCAACATAAGCCATCTCCTGTGCAAGAGTGTTTGTATTCATAGAAGTATGAGTTTTCAAATCAATCACATTTTTCACAAGTGATTTATCATTTGAATATAAATATCCGACCCTGAATCCACACATTGCAAATGTTTTTGAAAAAGAATTAATAGTAACAACCTGGGGGCCGCTCAAAAGATAATTTTCCCTTTCATAAATCATGTCCTTGTAAACCTCATCTGAAATCAAAATAACCTCGCTCTCCTTTGTTATCCTTTCTATCTCCTTCAGAGTTTCAACATCCTGGATTCTGCCAGTAGGATTAGACGGAGAATTAATAAGAAATGCCTTGCAATCTTTTATTTTTTCTTTGAAATCAGCAAGGTCAATTTTTCCATTAATAGTCGCTGTATAAACTGGTTCAAGTCCTGCAGCTCTTACAAGCGGGGGATAAGAATAATAATATGGCTTGTGCAACAAAACTTTCCCTCCTCCTTTTCCAATCACTCTTAAAACTAAATCAAGAGCTTCAGAAGCTCCGTTAGTTATAATAAAATTATCTTTATCTGAACCAGGATATTGTTTTGAAAGAGCCGCCCTTAGGTTTTCATTTCCCTGAATAAGCCCGTACCTAAAATTATTGTGCGCATTATGCAAGACATTATAAATCTCTTTAGGCGGGGGCAAATCTGGCTGACCTGCTCCAAAAGATATTATCCCATTACCCTCTACCCCAAGAAACATAGAAGGACTTAATTCTTTTTCCATTTTAATTAATTATTCTCTTTGTTTTTAAGTATTGCTATAATAAAATTCCAACAAATTTATAAATACAATTTATTAGAATAAAACATGGGTGTAGCATTACTCAAAATAAAACTCATGCCAACTTCACCAGAAGTTAATCTGGAAGAAATAAAAGAAAAAGCAAAAAAAGTTGTGGAAGAATGTCAGGGAAGAAACTGCAGGTTTGAAGAAGAGCCAATTGCATTTGGTCTGAAAGCAGTCATGGTTTTTTTTGGCATAGATGAATCCCAGGAACTTGAACCAATTGAAAAAGAATTAAGCAAAATAGAAAATGTTAATTCTGTGCAGGTTGTGGATATGCGGCGAGCTTTTGGATAAGAAACAAATTATTTCAAAGCTTTAACTATTGCATCTGCAAAAGATTTTATAATTCCCCTGTTAATTTTCTCTTCTTCTTTTTCCATTTCTTCCTTAGTTTTCTCACCATACTCTTTAAAGGATTTTCCAATCTGAGATGAAAGTTTATACAAAAAAACCAAAACAAATACAATTATCACAAAAATAATAATCTGAACCCCCCAAACTTTTTGTGAAAAAACAAGCCAGCCAAAAAATTCAACAACACTTCTTAAAATTTTTAGTTGTGCCAAAATAATTACTATCCCAAATCCAATTGCAGTTGCTATCGCAGATGAAAAAGAGGAATAGTCTGTAAGTATCTCACTAAGTTTAAAGAAAAAATAAAGCCATAAAATAATTATAAAAAACAAAGTCAAAGATAAAGAATAATTTTCACTAAACAAAATAACAAAAGCAAAATTAATTTTTTGAAAAAAACCATCAGCAAAAGAAACAAAACTATTTTTCAAAAGCAAATTTTTCCATTTTTCACCAAGATAATCCCATTTAGTTTCTTTTATTTTTTCAACACCCTCTTCAATATTTTTTTTCTTCTCTTCAAGCTCTTCAACCTTCTCGTCTAAACCTTCAACAATACTTTCAGCATAAACTAATTGTGTAAAAAACAATAAACACAAAAAAATCAACACACCTATTTTTTTCATAATAATCTAAAAGAAAACAAGTTTTTAAAATTAAGTTTTTAATATAAAATGCTTTTTATTTAAAGGAATCACTTACTTCTTTAAGTCCTCTAATCGCATCAGAAGCTTTTTTTGCTCCTTGAGAAGTTTTCACTGCATCAATTTCTGCTTGCCTATCCCATCGCCATTTTCTAAGAGTTTTTCCAAGACCTATATTAAAAACCACTGCTGCAAAAATTGATGCAAGTATTATAATTATAATCCCAACTGCCCCTACCCCCGCAGTTAATCCAAAAAATCCTGCAAGGTAAGGAATAATTTTAGTAACCCCTGCTATAATCGCTAAGCCAAATCCAATTACCCAAGAAGTAGTCTCTGAAAAAGTGCTAAACAAAGAAACAATTTCTGAAAATGTAAAAGAAAGTATTAAAAAAATAGCAATATAAAGTACTAATCCTTCCCATGTCGGATTCTCAGAAATTCCTAAAAGAACACTAAACATGTCTTGCAACCAATTAGGCATGTCCACAATTTTATTTGTTTTATCTGTTCCTACTTTTGGAATAAAATCACTATTAACAAATTGAACAGCCCCCCAAATAATAAACCCTACAACAAGTAAGGAAATTAAACCGATAAGAATTTTAGTTCCCATACCCAATGTTTTCTTAATTGCATCAACCATTTTATCTCTTTTATTATTTTATTAAAACACGCTTTTTCTTTTTATAAATATTTCTATCTTCTTTTACCACTCTTTTTAATTAAAGATTTAACTATCCCAACACCAACTAATACAATTAAAAAAACAGGGTGAACAACAATTTCATAAACATCATAAAAACCAGAAGGGAGATTATAATGAGAAGGGTCAAAACCAAATTTTAATATTGCCCATAATCCAGCCACAATTATAAAAATCGCTATGCCTCCTCCAACATTTTGTTTTAATGCTTTGTAAAAAGGAATAGATAAAATAACAAGAACAATTAAAACCAGCACAAAAATCCAGACACTAAGTGCTTCCCCAAAAATACCTTCAATTAAATTCTGCCTTACAAAAGCCGCTGCAGTAAAAAAAGCAATTATTAAAGATATGATTGCTACTGAAGATTTATTTTCCAAAACCTTGCTATCAGATTCCCATGGATATTGTTTCTTTTTACCTTTAGTAAAAAAATTGCTAAGAGATATGTAAACCATTGCAAACACAACTAAAAAAACCCCCGCAAAAACCAGCCATTCACTTTCCAAAATATCAGACGGAGAAAAATTATAAAAGTTTACCATAAGAATTTTATTATTAGCAGATATATAAAACTTTTTATACAATAATTCCTTACTTCTTTCACATGCTACCCCAAGAACAAATTACCCAGATAAAAAATCAAATCATCCGGCAGATAAATTCAACTTTTCCAGAGGACAAAAAACAATCTGCAATTCAGCAGATTAAATCAATGAATCCTGAACAGCTTGAAGAATTTCTAAAACAAAATAAATTAATGAAACAAGGTGCAACCCCTGAAACTTCGCAATGCATTTTTTGCTCTATTGTTTCAGGACAAACACAATCCTACAAAATTGACGAAAACTCCAACGCTATTGCAATTCTGGAAATAAATCCAATCTCAAAAGCACACGCAATTGTCATCCCAAAAAAACACTCTGAAAAAGTTTCCAAAAAAGCCCTGCAACTTGCTGAAAAAATAAAAAAGAAAATAAACACAAAATTCAGGCCAAAAAACATTGAACTAATTCCCACAAATTTATTTGGCCACCAAATAATAAATATCCTCCCTGTTTACACTGATGAAACAATTAATTCTGAAAAACATCAGGCAAAACCAGAAGAACTTGAAAAACTAAAAAAACAACTTGAGAAAAAACCAAAATTAATCAAAAAATCAAAACCTAAAAAAATCAAAGAAAAACTCTGGCTTCCAAGAAGGATTCCTTAAAATAATCAATCTTGGAATATTTCTGAGGAAGAATAAGGCTCAGAAACTCCAAGTTTTTTTAATAAATTAAAAATTCTGGGATGATTATCTTTCAAATAATATCTGGACAAACTATAAAGAGAACTCCACTTTTGCTTTTCAAAAACACCATGCATTTTGAAAAAACTTTTTTCAATTTTAAATTCAAGATTTACTTTTTTAACCGGAAAATACCATTCTCTAGAAACAGAATCTATTGTCATAATAAATAAAAATTAAGAAACTATATAAACCTTCTCAAATCAAAAACCACAATTCTTCAAACTTCCCAACAAACCAAAAATAAACCAAAACAACAAAACTGACTAAAAAAACAGGAACAAATTGAATTCCCTGCTTTATCTTTATTTCTTTATGTGCCTTCCTTATTAACTCAATCTCTCTTTTATTCAAACCATCCCAACTTGCCTTGATTGTTTTCTTCCCAACTCTCAAATCCTTGTAAAGCCAATCACCCTCTGTTAAATATTTAGTTTTGATTTTTTTAATCATACAAACCTCTTCCACTGATTTTGCATACAAATAAAAATAAGGGAGAACAAAAACCAAAACTCCTGTATAAAACAATAAATTCTCAATAAACCCCAAAGCCATTAATAAAACTCCAAGAAACATAAAAGCATAAATAAATTTTCTTTTGCTTTTTAATCTCTTTGAAAATTCTCTTCTAAATTTCTTAAAATTTTTCAGTCCTAAATAAAGACTAACTATCAAACCATAAAATGCTCCCACAAACAAAAATATAAAAAAGAAACTTGCAAATATTCTCAAATTAATTTTAAAAATTTCAGAAAAAGGCAACACAGCCCCAAGGGCAATCATAAGTTTTGCATCTCCTCCTGCAAACATTCTTCCATAATAAAGTGCATTGCCCAATACAAAAAATATGCCAAGCCCAATCAAACCCTGATAAAAAAATCCAAATGATTCAGAAAACAAACTGTAAAAAAATCTAAAACCCAAAGCAAAAATTATCAGTGAAAAATTTAACCAGTTCGCAACTTCCCTTGTCCTCAAATCCTGCACAGTCGCAAAAATAATCCAAGCCAACCCAAGCACAATTAAAAAAATTATTTCATACATAATAAAAAAAAGAAAAACTTATTTATAAAACTATTTTCCAATTTTTGTTGTTCTAAATTTTCCACCCTTCTTATAAGGATGCTTTTTCTTCTCTCTCTTTTTATCTTTCTTCTTCCTCCTTTGTTCAGATGCACTTGCCATCAAAAGACACCTCGCGGTTTCTTTTGTAAAATTCCCTCTCTGTTCCGGTGGGCGATTTCTTTAAGAGCTTCCGACGGAAATCGCATAGAACAAAGTTTCCTAAATTTAATTGTTGTTATCATAATTCTATAGAACACCAATAGTTTATAAATTTTTTCAGATTAAAATTAGAATCAATAATTTATA
>DAOWJK010000029.1 GCA_030640395.1 Nanobdellota archaeon
AGCGACATGCCTCTGACAACAGGCAAGTTCAAAAAATTAGTTGAAGAAGGTTTTTACAACGGAATTTTATTTCACAGAGTAATAAACGATTTTATGATTCAGGGCGGAGACCCTTTAACAAAAGACCCAGGCAAACAATCTCTTTGGGGAACAGGAGGTTCAGAAAACATCCAGGATGAATTCACCCACGCTGGCGGAAACAAAAATGACAAAGGAACAATTTCAATGGCAAATTCAGGACCAAACACAGGCTCAAGTCAGTTTTTCATAAATTTAAACAATAATAATTTCCTCGACACAAAACACCCTGCTTTTGGGAAAGTTATTGACGGAGAAGAAGTTGTGGAAAAAATTGCAAAAGTTCAGACAGATGCAAATGACCGCCCTTTGAAAGAAGTAAAAATAATTAAGGCAAGTGTAATATAATAAATATTAAACTACTCTTCCAAAACATTTAAATTCTCTTATATCTTTTTTTATTCATGAAAAGAGGCATGATTATAATATTTCTTGTAGGAATCTTATTAATTTCCCCGTTAGTTCAGGCTCAAACATATTCCGGATTAAATCGATTTACCGACGACGTAAAATTATTTTTTTCTTCTGACAAGGTTAAACTTGCTTTAGAAATTAGGGAAAGAGAAGTAGATTCAGCAATAGAAAATTTTCAAAATCAAGGGGAAGACAAAGCTATTAAAAATTTAGAAAGAGCAAAAAAGAAACTTCAGGTTGTGCAAGAAAAAGTTTCCTTAGACACTTCAGAAAAAATTAAAACAAGTGTTGATGAAATTATAGATAAAATAAGTGAAGAAGAGAATCTTCCAGATAAATTTGAAGAATATCTTTTAGAAGAAGAAAAAACAAAACTTACAGCAGAACTTACTGAAAAAACTTTTGAGTATTGCAGGGAACTTGCAAAAGAAGATTTTGCTTTAATGTTGCAGGAAGAACAATGCAACCCGGATACTGCTATTCCTGGACTTGAAAAAGAATTAGAAAAATTAAAAGATCTTCAATTGAGAATGTTTGTTCAATTAATGTTGGAGATTAGAAGTTGTATAGATGACCCTGGGACTTGTAATTGTGAGGCTAATGTTGATATTGAGCAAAAAGCAAAATGTGAAAAGATGGTTGCCCTTGCTATTAAATGTGAATATAAAGAAGATGAAATATCTTGTGATGAATTAGACGCTATGAGGCCTGACCCAGGAGATGGTTTTGCAAGAAGTTTTGTTCCTGATTTTTTAATGAATTTATTTGCAGAAAAACACGAGATGATAGAATATGGTTTAGAACATTCAGATGGGGTTCCTGAAGAGTGTTGGGATGAGAATGATAAACCAGAATGTGAAAAATATGCACATTTAAAAGAAACAGGTCTTGATTGGGATGAATATGGAAATTATATAGGAACAGAAAGAGGTAAGATAAGAGCTACTAAAGGAATTAAAGAACCAATGCCAACAATGCAAGAATCTATTCCTCAATGTTATGATGAAGATGGAAATTTTTTAAAAGAAAAATGTGGAAAAATTATTATTGTCTGGAATGAAGAAGGATTAATAAATTATCTTATTGAAACAGAAATTGAGAATATTATTGAGGAGTTTGAAAACAAATCTGAACAGAATACAATTGAGATTAACAAAAGTGGAGAAAATTTAGAACAGACTAAAGTTTGGGAAGTAAAAGAAGAGATTAGAGAAATTAATAATGAGATTAGAACTTATGCTGCCGGAACAGGTCCCGGAGGAGATGCAGGGGTTGTTATAGACGCGGATGAACCAGGAGTTGTAACAGATGATGGCGGAAATAATGTTATTGAAAGTGGAATTGATGTGGTTAAGGAAGTGTCAAAAACTAAAGATAATGAGGATGTGTCTCCACCTGATGACGATTTTGTAGATGTAGTGGATGAAGATGAAAATCCTAGTGAACATGGAACAGTTGGTGACTAAAATGAAAAACCCAAAAGTTGTAATTTTTTCTTTAATTGCCCTGGGATTTCTCGCTCTGACTTTTTTAGTTGACTGGTTCTTTATTATAGGAGCAGTAATTTTATTATACCTGAATCAAAAAGAACTTATGAAAAAAAATAAAAATTAAATCTGTTTTCAAAAAACTTCTTACCAGAACATCAAGTTGTGTTGGATTTAGAAAATTAAGCTCAACTAAATTGGTGAATATGAATTGTGAAAAACAAATTGCTCTTGCGTAAGGCGAAAAAAATAAATTTATTAATAATTTGATAAATATTGTTTCATTTGTTCTAAATTTAACTCTTTTAGGGGATGAGAACTATTTTCATCATAGTGAAGATTCAATTTTTTATAAACTCGTGCCCATTCCTCATGTTCTGTCATATTATTTTTATTAGTATCTGCAACGAGACTTACTTGATTATATAAAGATTTATGGTTTTCGTTTGACTTATCTATTGCGTATCCTATAACTGGACATGCGGCTACTAATCCCAACAGTGAATATAGCGCCCATTCATCAGATCTTAGTCTTTTCATAACTTTTTTTAATATTCAAACTATATAAACCTTTCCATTCTGTTACCATTTTATAATAACTTCAATTTTCTAAATCCTCTTTTCAGAACTCTAAATATTTGTAAGAAAAATTCTTACACTTATAAAAAAATAAAATAAGTAAAAAATAAAAAAATAAACTATCTATCTTAACCTAAAATCTTCTTTCACGATTAAAATTACTTCTTGGTCTTTGCGGCTTCTTGTCTGGGTCAAATGGCTGTGCTTCATTAACTTTCAGATTTCTTCCTTCAATTTCTTTGTCATTCATTTCAGAAATTGCTTTCTTCGCACTTTCATCGTCCTTAAAAGTCACAAATCCAAATCCTTTTGACCTGCCTGAATGTTTGTCCGAAATAACAGTTGCTTCTTCAATCTCACCATAAGATGAGAAAAGCTCAGTCAACTTCGCATGGTCAACACTCCAGGGCAAATTCCCTACATACACTTTCATATTCTTTTCCTCCTTGCATCTATTTTCTTAGAAATAGTTTCTCTATCCTAAGTCTAAAATAACTAATTAGGATTGCTTTTAAATGTTTCGGGAGGTAAATAAATAAATTTTTAAACTTCTTTCTCTTAATAAAAACATGAAGTGGATACAGAGGGCGATTCATAGACCTGGAAAATTGCATTTTGATTTAGAAATTCCAAAAGACAAGAAAATTCCAATGTCTTTACTTAATGCAATTGTAAAAGCAAAAGCAGGACAGACAATAAAAAACCCAACTTCTGTTGGAAAAAAGAAAATCAAAGTCACGCGAAAAATTGAACAGCGCGCAATTCTCGCGAGGAACTTGAAGAAGATTTCTAATAGGTAGAAAGTTCTAAATAGTTTGAGAATCTACCGATAATATGAAAAACAGAACTTGGTTATTAATCATCGGAATTATAATTGTTCTTTCAATTATCAATTCATTTTTACCAAATAAACAAGAAACTCCTTTTACTGGTTCAATAATTAAAGAAAGGCAAGCAGAAGTCGGGGAAGAATTAGAAGCGGTAGAAGATTTGTTCTTAGTAACTTATGTTGTTGATGGGGACACAATTGAAATTGAAACAGGAGAAAGAGTCAGATTAATTTGTATAGATACTCCTGAACGAGGTCAAGAAGGTTATAGTGAAGCAAAAGAATATTTAGAAAATTTAATTTTAGATAAAAAAATTAGACTTGTTAAAGATATTTCTGAAACAGGAAAATATGGAAGACTCGTAAGATATGTTTATCTTGAAGATGGAACTTTTGTTAATGAATTAATTGTTAGAGAAGGTTATGCAGAGGCGTACTGGTATAAACCAGATATTACCTTATGTCCAACAATCCAACAAGCTGAAGATTATGCAAAGAAAAATAATTTAGGAATATGGGAAGAAGATGAAGTGGAAGAAACTGAAAATTATCAAGAAGAGGAAATTCTCTTGGAGAACTATGATTGTAGTTCTAATGTTTATAATTGTGCAGATTTCTTAACATATGCAGAAGCACAAAAGGTTTTTGAATATTGCGGAGGAATTGATAACGATATTCACAGACTTGACGGCGATGAAGATGGTTTAGCCTGCGAAAGTTTGCCTTAATAGAAAATAAACAAAACAAGCAGTAGAAAATTTAAATACATCTGACAATTATTTATGTGTATGAAAAATAGTGAAATAAAAAAAATTTTGAAAGAGAACAAAGAAGCTTTTGAAATTCTTGAAAACTACGACAAGACTCACGAGCTTCCATTTCAAAGAAAAAGAATTGACATAACTTTGTCAGTGGCAACTATAAATAAATTAAAAAAATTAAAAGAAAAAAATAGGGAAGCCGAGCGACTTCGTGGTAGGGAGTAATTTCAAAAAATAAATAACCCGTGCGGGGTCGGGAGTAAATTTCACAGATTATTGAGGAAAAGATGAGATAAATTTATTTCTTAATTTCTTCAATAAATTTTTCATTTATTGTTTTTGTTTCAGAAGCCACATTTTTCAAATGATAAGAAATCATTTTATTATTTCCAATTGCAACATAAATTATTTTCTTTTTAAATCTTTCAATTATTGCTTTCACTGCCCCTGAAAAATCCCCATCGTTTGAAACAAGAAATGCCTCGTCGTAAATATCTGCCTGTGCGTCTAAAACCAAATCAAGTGCCAAATTAACGTCTGTTGCTTTTTCAACAAAATAAACCTTTCCATCGCGTTTTCTTTTTTCTAATCTTCCAAAAATAATTTCTAAATTATTTATTTTTCTTAATTTTTCAAAAAAACGTTGCTGTTCAATATACATATTTGGGTTATTTACCCCAACTGGAGCAATATAGTATTTTATTTTTATTAAATTATTTTCTCCAGCTAATTTCTGACAAAACTTTTCAATATCAATTTTGCATTTGAATTTATTCTTTACAGAAAAATAAAAATTACTCCCGTCAATATAGATTACAATATTCTCCATATTATTAAAACAAAACATGGGGTTAGTTGCCTATCCCCATGGACTTAATTGTATTTACTAACAATAAAAGCTTTTTATATCTTTTGGATTTCCAAAAATTAAAAGAAAAAACAGGAAAACCAATTTCACAGATTATTGAGGAGAGGATTGGAAGATAGGAAAAAGTGTTAAATGTTTTGGAAAGGGGAATTTGCCCGATGCTGTTGCGAGATTAGATAGTATTGTTATCAGTCAGGAATATAATTTATATTTAATCCATTTTTTGGAAATCTTGCAGTTAAATTGTTTTTAATTATATACTTTCCAAAATCTACGATAGATAAAGCCATGGATTTTTCCCAACCATAAATTGGTATTCCTTCTCCTTTACCTAGACCTGGATGGAACATGACCCATACAGAATGTTTTAATCCTTTTATCTTATCTCTTTTATGCTCCCAATACATGCCCTTATTAATTTGAACTCTTCCAGTTTTAGAATTATTCTCAAACAAATAACATGTTCCATCTTTAAAAGTCCCTTTTAGATGCCAAGATTTATCTGGATAATCTTCTTCGGTAAATGCTTCCCTTGCCTTTCTAAACAATTCATCTTGATTTCCATATAATAAAACTGGCCAATTATCATAAATTTTAAATTCATCAGATAACAACCTCCCAATATCATTACATCTTTCTAATTTATTCAAATATTCTTTTAGTGATTTTTTTCTTTCCATTTCATTATTTTATCAGAGCTCTTTTTTAAATCTTTCTATTTGTAACCACTTTAGAATTAAATCAAACAAAATAAGCAGTAGAAGTTTTTTTCACTCACAATTTTCATTGCTCGCTAATTCTTAAAATACTAAAGTAAAGCTATTAGTAGTTCTATGCTGAAATTGTCGGCGAACCTTCAATCTTACACAAGAACTCTATCAACGTCATCTTCTTTGACGGCCTTAATTGTCTCGTTTTGCGGATGGCTTCGAGCTTAGATGCATTCAGCTCTTATCCACACAATGCGTAGCTATGCAGCCTGCTAATAACAACTGCTCACCAGAGACATCCAAGTTTCGTTCCTCTCGTACTGTAAACTCGTTCCACTCAGACTATAAC
>DAOWJK010000023.1 GCA_030640395.1 Nanobdellota archaeon
GAGATAGTGAACAATGACGATTTTGTAATCCTTGATGATATTACATACCCTGAAACAGCGTCATGCGGAAGCGAGATACAAATCACTGCAGATGTCTGGAATGTTGGAGACAGCGATCAAGACGAAGTTACTGTTGTAATCTTCAATTCAGAATTAGGAATAAACAAGATTGTAGAAATCGGAGACATAAACGACTTTGACAGCGAAATCCTTGACACATTCATAGAAATTCCTGAAGATGCAGAAGAAAAAACATATGTTTTATCACTTAAAGTTTTTGACGAAGACCATGATGTTTATAAAACAGACGAGGACAATGACGAGTCAAACTACATTATAAGAATTACCCTTGAAAATTGTTTTGTCAGTTCACCTGCTCTTGTGTCAGCAAACCTGGAATCAGGAGGAAAAGCAGGAGAAGAGTTAGTAGTTAAGGCAACAATCACAAACTCCGGAACTAAATCCGCGACTTACACAATTAGTGCAGCAGGTTATTCTGCATGGGCAGACTCAGTCAGCATTGACCAGCCAGTGTTTACTTTAGACGCAGGAAACTCAAAAGAAGTTTTATTCACATTTAGCGTAGAGCAAGATGCTTCAGGAGAAAACCAGTTCAATATTGAAGTTATCTCAGGCAATAAATTAGTCGCAACACAGCCTGTTCAAATTGAAATACAGGAAACAATTTCCGGGTTCGCAGGAATTACAGGAAATGTATTTGAAGGCAAAAACAAATACTTATGGGGAATTGGAATCCTCAATGTAATCTTAATAGTATTTATTATAATTGTGGCAATAAGAGTTGCAAAGAGATAAAAATGACTAAACTTCTTTTTCTTTTTAATTCTTCTGAAGATTTAACTAATGCTTTTGAAATCTATTATAAACTTAGGGTGTATAAAAATGATGCTCTATCATTTATTAATGCAAGAAATCAAGGTGTTGAAGAAGGATTTAATTATGCTCAAAAAAGAATTAAAGATTTGATTGTTAAGGTGGGAGAAGTAGAAGGATTAAAAAATGAACCTGTTTTTAAAAATTGTATTAATGACTTGGTATTACTTTATGATTTGAAAAAATAATCAATTCATAAAAATTTTCTCTCAAAACTTTTTCTTCTTAACACTCTAAACAAAATCAACAATATCCAATTCCTAAATTATTTGTAAACTCTGCCCCTTTTGTCCATATTAATAATCACAATCAAATTTTCTTCATTATAAACATTATAAAGAATCCTAAATGCTCCGACGCGGACTCTGAATACCTTGTAATCCTTGTATCTTTCAACTCTGACGCAATCATGA
Source organism: Nanobdellota archaeon (assembly GCA_030640395.1). Classification (GTDB taxonomy): domain Archaea; phylum Nanobdellota; class Nanobdellia; order Pacearchaeales; family GW2011-AR1; genus JAGLYK01. The sequence goes on from DAOWJK010000023.1 coordinate 1,308, forward strand.
GAAAAAGGATTTGAACACAAGTCATTTATTTTAGTTTTTATTCTTTCTTTGTCCTTATTGTCTAATCTCTTGATAAATTTAGCAGACTTATTTGAAAATTTTAGAGAAAACATCTTAAAATATTTCAGAAGGGGAAATCAATTTATCTCCCTCTTTTTCATTCACAGAAATATCTATTAACATTTTATCTTCGTCACTCAAAAAATGGTCTTCAAATTTTTGATTCAAAAGAGCTACGTCTATCACTAATTTTTCTATTTTTTGGTTTAATTCTCCTATTTGTTCCATAACTAAATACTATTTTGTTTCTTTTTATTGTTTTCGGTTTTAACTATTAACCACCCAATCAAATACCCTATTGCTCCTCCCACAATAATATCACTTAAAAAATGCAGTCCAAAATAAATTCTTGAAAACCCAATTAGTCCTGCAAAAACAATCCACCAGTATTTTAGTTTAGGGAATTTTTTTGATAAAATAGGAATAGCAGAAAAAACCAGCATTGTCTGGAAAGAAGGAAAAGAAAAATTCCAGACTGCATGACTGGCCTTTTCCAGCACAGGCAAAACAGAAACAAGCCCAATCTGAAAAGGTCTTTGCCTTTGAACAGCAGTCTTCAGCAAAAAACTAACAGCAACAGCCAAGCCAAGCGTGAGCCACAAAGGAAGAATAAATTTCCTTTTCTTCCACAAAAATAAACCTGTTAAAAAAAAGAAAATGATTATTTTAGAACTAATAAAATTTATTCCTAAAAAAAACTCATTAAAAAAATCATTTCTCAGTAAAGAAATTCCTTTAACAATTTCAGAATCAAAATACAAACTTGCAAATATAGCGAACACAACAAATGCAAATATTGAAATTGCCTTTTTCTTCATCCATAAACAAACATTAAATTATTTAAATACATTTCCACACTAAAATATATGGGCAAAAAATCAAAACAATTCAAAGGCATTCTTATTAGATATGCAATTTTAATATTGTTAATATTAGCCACTCTGCTAAACATTAATTTATTTTGCCTCATATTCACTCCCCTCACAATTTACCCAATTTACTTTTTATTAAGTCTGTTTTTTGAACCTTCTTTAATGGGAAAAATTATCTTAGTTAATGGCATTCCAATAGGGATAATCCCTGCATGCATTTCTGGTTATGCATATTATCTCTTGTTCATCCTTCACTTGTCAATACCAAATATAAAAATCAAAAAAAGAATAAAAATGATACTCATTGCTTCCGCATCTCTTTTAATTTTAAACATATTAAGAATTTTTTTCCTGAGCCTGATGTTAATAAATGATTCTGTATGGTTTGGAATAACCCACATGTTTTTTTGGTATGTCCTGAGCGTGGTGTTTGTCCTCGGTATCTGGTTCCTGGAAGTGAAATTCTTCAGGATAAAGCAAATACCTTTTTATTCAGACCTGAAATTCATGTATAAAAATTCAAGCCTGAAAAAATCTAAACACTCCAAGAGTGCCAATAAGAATTAAAATCCCTGCAGCAACAACTCCTGCTGATATTGCAAGTATGCTCTTTTTTCTTTCAAGTCCTAACAACCACGCAACAAGACAGCCTGACCATGCCCCTGTTCCAGGCAAAGGCACTGCAACAAAAAGCGCAAGAGCCAGAAAACCCTGCGCTGAATAACGCACTTCAAACTTGTCAACTTTTTTCTGCAATTTCCTCAAATAAAAATCAAAAAGTTTTTTGTATGTTTTGACATTCATTAAAAGATTGTGTATGTTGTCTAAAAAATAAAACACAAAAAATACCAAAAGAATATTCAGCAAAATCACCAAAAAAAACACAAGTGCAACAGGAATGCTTTCCTCTGCTGCATATGACAAAGCCACAGGAAGCCCGAGCCTCAACTCACTAATTGGGAGAACAGTAAGAACCAACGCATAAATTATTTTTAAATTCATCCTGTATTTTTCCTGGCTTTAACAAGAAGCTCCACGATAAATTTTTCTGTAACCTCCAGGATTTCACAATCATTAACATATAAATTATAACATGTAGGAGCAAACTGCTCAATGCTTGTTTCTTCCCCTTCTCTTATTTGGATGAAAATATATTCTCCTCCCATAGCATCACACCCTGCTTCAGGATCTCTGATAACTTTTGTTCCAAATCTTTCAAGAACCTGCACAAGATTTCCTACAGCAATTATCCCGTCACCATCGCAATTAAATTCTTTCGTAATATTTATAACAGTATCTTTTCGCAAAATAACTTCTCCATCAAAAGGAATATTTTCCAATTTCCTCGGATTATTCCTCAAATAAAAATTATAATCTCTAATGTGCTTCCCGGTTATGCGATGGTATTCTGGAAAAACAGCGTTGTAAAAAATTATTTTCCCTTCTTTTATCACATTAAACTCAACACCTTTATATTCAAAATGTTTTGCCGAATTAATTGACAAAGACACAATTATAATCACAAAAATAAATATCCCCAGCCCAATAAAAATATTCTTCAATGTTTTATTCTGCTTCTCAAGCTCTTTTTTGCTAATCTTAGGTTCATCTATTTCTTTTTTATTTCCCATGATAATATCTCTTTATTTGCATTTATAAGTTTTATTGCTCTCGAATTCCAAACACATTAAACAAAAATTCATCAGTAATTTTACTTAGATTTTCTTTTTCTCCATGAATAAAAACGCAATTTTTATTTTGAACTATTCTGGTTTCATTGCTCTCCCTGATTATGATAAAGTTATTCTCACAATTTTTAACTGGAAGATTCACATCACACTCTGTTGTTTTATTAAAAATGTCTGCTTCTCCATCTAAACAGGCAGACTGCACTCTCTGGACAATCTGATTTTGGTAAAAAAAATTCCTCAACACTTCCAGTTCTGCTCCATAATTCTCTGAATAAATGTAAAGTGGTTTGCCTTCATAACTATTAAAATAATTTAACTCAGAATCAATCTTCTCAACTTGCTCTGGATTATTCCTGAATACAAAATTTAAATTACCTTTGCTTGCAAACCAAAAACCATTCTGCTCCACAAATTCAATGCCATTATATTTCATATTCTTGCTATCTTTGTCCTGCCCAAACGAACCAACTATGACTCCAAAAACACTTCCAAACATCACAAACACCAAAACAGCTCCAACAATCATCTGGTTTCTTTTTTGTTTTTTTGCTTCACTATATTTTGTCCTTATTTTTTTCATGAATTAAAACCTATTTTACAATATAAAAACTTTACCACAATATCTTTTATAAACTTTAATTAATATATAATAAGATGAGAAATATACTTATTGCAACACCAACATACAATGGGATGGAATATTGTTTTCAGGAATTCTTGGATCATCTAAAAAACATTGATTATGAAGATTTTGATATTTTAATTATGGATAATTCAAGAACAAAGAAATTTTTTAGAAAAATAAGAAAAATACCAGGAATAAAAGTTATTTATGATGAAACTAAGGAAGAGAAAAATATGAATAGGTTAATTAGTTCAAGAAACAAAATAATCGAATATGCAATTAAGAAAAATTACGACTATCTTTTAATGATGGATTCAGATGTCCTTGTCCCTCCAGACATCCTTAAAAAATTACTGCATCATGAAAAAGACATCTGCTCAGGATTATATTTTAATTATTCTAAAACAAAAAATGGCTTTCAATTTCTTCCTGTTTGTTACAGAAAGTTGGAAGAAAAATACTATCCAGTCTATGAAAAATTTTTCCCCAAGGCAAATATGAAGATGTTTAGCAGGCAAATGAGTTTAACAGAAGCAAAGTCAGGAGAGTTATTTGAAGTTTCAGTTGCATCAGCAGGATGTCTTTTTCTTTCAAGAAAAGCTTTTAATTCCGGAGCAAGATATGGGCTTATCCCACATTTTGAGAAAGTTTTTGAATCAGTAACAGACGATATAAAATTCTTTAAAGAATTAAGAGAATCTGGATTTAAAATCTATTGTGATACTTCTGTTCTTTGCGCACATAAAACAAAAGAAAAATACCAAAGAAATAAATTAGAACACCCGGTATTTCAATAGTTCTCCCTAAGTTCTAAAAAAAAGAAAGAAAGGAGAACCGAAGTTCTCCATAAACAAAATAAATTCTACTACGCTGTTTCAGTTGTAACTAAAGTAGCACTTGTAGATGAAGTACCTTTGTATTCTTTGCTAGTATCAAGAGCCTGGGTTCTTAAGTAAGTAGCAGCATTAACAGTGTCCGCAACATTATAACCTGCGACCAATAATGCAAGCTTGCTTGTTATAGTTGAATCACTATAACCCTTAATTAAGAATTCTCCTGTTCCCACATTTGTTGCAGTTGTCCAGGCAGCACCACAGTGCGAACCTCCAACCAAACTAGCAGCAGCTGAATTAATACAACTTCCGCCAACAACAATCAAATTCTTTGTAGCAACAGAACTAACTTCACTATCTTTAACAAGAATATTGCCTATCTGGCTTGCTCCACCAGCAGTTGTGCCGGCAGTAATACTCGCTCCAACTTCTGCCATATACACATCAGCATACATTTGAGCACTACCATAAGATAAACTAGCCAAATGAATATTTGTATCTGTCTGGTCCCTTAATGCATAAGTACCATAACTTGTCAAATAACCTTTTAACTTAGTATCATCCCAAGATTCAGTATCCCATTGAGTAGTGTCTGAAAACAGAACCTCTCCGCTCATCTCTGAGTAACCACCACTTCCACTATCAGTAGTGTTAATTAGAATAACACTTCTATTTTCTCCAGCAGCTTTGTCTTTGTCTTCAACAAACATTATTGCAGGGCTGAATAGACTATCTGTAGTATCAACATCAAAGCCATAATCTACTGTTATATTCTTAATAGTCACTTTATTTACTCCTTCAGCACCAGTCCAATTGGAATCATAACCCATTATATAATATGCCTCTCCAACCTTTGCTGATAATAAACCACCAGTACCATACTCTCCAGCACCAGAATATGTTTTATTAACACCTGATACGTTTGTCCAAGTCTCTGTGCTACTTCCTGCAGGAGTAATTCCAATGTCTGCATAAATATTCGCAGTATAATTTCCTACTCTAAATTGAACTGTTCCTGTTGGCAATTCATATGTTCTTCCTTCAACAAGGGCACCAGTCGCTCCAATTGTAATTACATCTCCAGTAGCATCATTAATCAAATTTGTTGTATTAATAAAAGCCACTCTTGGGAAATCTTCACCAGCAACTAATTCCATATAAGGAAATAATGCTCTTTTATCAATAGCATTTGCACCAGCTCTTGTAATATTTATTCCTGCTGCACTTCCACCTTCAGTCTCATTCATAATAGTGTATGACTGGCTATTTATTGTAACATTTTGTCCATCATTGAAATCTTTGTTTTCAACAAGGTATTTTGTTCCAGTAAATACATCCATTATTTCAACATCACTTGTGGTATCAGTAGCTATATTCATCTTAGTTACTCTCATAAGATGTTGATAATCTCCACTATTTAAGAAGAAATAATCATCATCAGTCAAATTATTTCCTTCAACAGTTACAAAAGGATTACGCGAATCATCTTGCATTATGTCATCATATGTAAATGGAATTGTCTTAGTAACTCCCGCTGAATCAGTCATAACTACCTGAAGTTCTCTGCTTCCGCCAGTTTTCAACTCAAGTAAAGTTCTTCCAGTATCTTTTTCTGCAGTAAACACAGGACCATTAAGAACACCTGTTAATTCAAGCTTAAGAGTGCCAAACACAGGGTCTGTAAATGCCTCTCCAACAAGAATATGATTTGCATCATTATCTTCAGCAGCAACAGCAATTGTTATCTTAGTCATAGCATTACAACCACTTGATGCAGGTGTGAATGTTACTAATGTTGTATCAATATCTGTATTATCAGAACCATATGAAACAGCATCACCAGTTTCAAGAGTTATCTGATCAGAATCAAGTATTACTTCAACATGTCCCTCACCTGAATCTCCTGTTCTAAAAACAGTCTTAGCATTTACTACCAAATCAACACCATCAATAACATATGTCTTGGTTTGTCCTTCTGTAAATTTCTTTGCATCACCATTAATAGTTATACTTGCTACAGTTGTAGTTGCAGTACTAAGTCCATCTAATGTTACAGTATAATCCACATCTTTAACAGTCATAGTTACAGTTTCTCCAACAAGAACTTTTTGAGCAGCAGAACCTCCTGATAGAACCAATGTATCATGGTCAGTTGCAGTACTAATTACATATGTCTTACCAAACATAATAATTTCTTGACTTTCAGATGCAGTTGCAGTAAGGTTTGTTGCTTTGTCAAAACTCAAAGTCCAGGTATACATAGGTGTGCCTGTAGCTGTTGATAACTCTAACATTAATTTAGGGTCATCAAAATCATTATTTGAGTTTCCAAATGAAAATCTATTTGTTGTAGAAGGTCCCATAGTAATTGTTTGTTCATATTCCCAACTACCACCATCATCATCTACAAAAGTTCCATCTGCTAAAATAGTTGGTAAATCATCTTTTGTGATTGTTGCAACATTTTCAGCTAAATCATCAAGTAGATAAAGAAGGTCTGAACCACTTGCTAAGCTTTTTGCTTCTCCAGCAGCAGTGCTTGTTGTTCCAACACCTGTACCCATTTTGGATTGCAAGTTTGATTGAATATTTCCTGATTCAACAACATCTAAAGCAGAAACACCTGTTCCTGTTCCATAAACAATTGCTACATTAGCGCTACCTGCTTCCACGAACGGCGCAGGGTAAGCAGAGGCAGCAATCGGAGTTGCTATACTCATACCAGCCAATAAAAGACTACTTCCTAACGCTGAAATTTTTCTAAAATTAAATTTCATATTTTTATTTTTAACCTCCTTTCACCTGTATATTATATGTTGTCTATGACAACGTTCCTCAATCCAATAGCATAGGGTAAGCTATTTTCCTGAGTGAATATAATCCCCTATAAGAACACCCGAAAGTGTAATATCTAAATTACATTTAGACAACTTTGAAAATTCAATTTTCTTTAAAAAGCTTGCCCCCTATCTTCATTGAATTTCTTCCAAAACCTCTGTTTCCAATGGTTTTACTTATAAAGTTTATGCTGTCACCGCGTTATTAATACAATTATCTATTTTCCTCAAAACCAAACATTTATTAATATAGGGTAATTATAAATAATATATATTATAAAAAAATATATAACTATAATATATATTATGAATATATATACACGAAAAAAATAGATATGAAGATAAATTCAAATGAAAATCAAAATAATTAAATTAAATGCGGTTTGTATGCAACTTCCCTTTCGGAGGTCGAGCGATTTCGTGGTAGAGACAAAATTCAAAATCAATCTCTCGTGCGAAGTCGGGAGTTTTAAAGAAGTTGCCCACCTGAACAAAAAGGGAAGTTTACAAAAGAAACCGCGAGGTGTCTTTTGATGGCTAAAGAAAAAACAAAAACCAGGGAAATAACAATAAAAGAATCTAAAGGGGCGTTTTCATTGTTCAGGAAATCCGGAACTTCAAAAAAAGATTATGATTTCTCAGGAGTTTTGGCTTTAAGGCAGATTTTGAGTAATGAGAAAGCACGGATATTGCATGTCATCAAAACCCAAAAACCCAAATCAATTTATGATTTGGCTAAAAAATTAGACAGAGGGTTTAAATCTGTGAATGATGATATTAAACTTTTAAAGAGATTTGGCTTTATAGAATTAATAGAAGAAAAAACCAAGAACAGAATAAGGCACAGGCCAGAAATAGTTATAGATACAATCACGATTCATCTGAAAATATAACTGTGCGATTTCCGTTTTGGAGGTCGAGCATTCGCACTTGCATTTATTTGTGAGCAAAGCGAATGTTATAAACAAGTGCGAGTGGGAGATAAGGAGCGATTTCGAGGCCTCGAAGAGGTCATGCCTGTGGTATGGTAGAGACAAAATTCAAAATCAATTTCTCGTGCGGGGTCGGGAGTTATCTTTCAATAATAGACTGTAAAGTATATTTCATAATTTTCCCCAAGAGGCATAAAGGGCTGTAAAACCCCCTTGGAATTTTTCGTGCTATTGCCCTTGCTGATTAATGGAATAACTTCTGTCCCATCTTCCAAAACAATTTTTAACTCATAACCCTGAATTGGCCTGTCACCGTCAACTTTCCAACTTTCTTCAATTATCCCGGTCAATGTAGAACTTAGAACATCACAGCTATCTCGCTCATCCAGGCAAGTTTTATCATCCACACAAGCAGATATTAATTTTTGAATAGGAAGATAATTTTCTCTGTAATTCCCGCAGTCCGTCGTATATTGCAAAAATGCCTGAATAAAACTTTCAACTTCGTAACTTTCAACTATTTCTTTCTGGGAATTTTTTAAAGAGAACCCAAGAAAAATCAATCCGATGATAGCAACTAAAATTATAATCAATGCAAATCCAATCAGCTCCTCCTGTGCCTTTTTTTTAATCATCATCACTCCTCTCGTTTGACGTCGCTACGGCGGACGAGTGAGAGGTTCATTTTTGAACCTCTCGCCAATCTTTATAACTTACCATTATTTTTGCCAACTCACACTTGTCATAAACTTCCCCGTTAATTAAATCTTTCCTGCACAATGAGACAAAATTAGAATGTTCCGCATGTATTTCTTCTGATTGCAAATTTATGAGATTGCAATCAGGATAGTTCCTGATAGTGCACACCACATTTCCTTTTGGGTAGATTTTTCTTATTTCTATATTTGTTTCTCTTCCCCAAAAATTATCATATTTATCTATGTTTTTTTTCAGCATCATGACTTTGTCAGCGTCAATACAATTAGTCCTGCTTTTCCCAAATGCATTGCCGCACGAAAACTCCGGAGAGTTCGCAATCCTCGTCACAAGAAGCATGGCATTTTTTTCCTCAATCTCTGTTGCTGATTCCTTTATTCCCGCAAACCTCAGAGCCAGCACAAGCATCCCAACCAGCACAAAAAACAATGTAACCGCAAGCAGCATAAATACCATCTGCTGTATTTTCAATTGTGCTTTCGTTTGGCTCGTAAGAGACGAACAAATCAAAATCTTTGATTTTTGTCTTTTCATTTTTTAATATTTCTTAGAAATTTATTTATTTCTTTTTTATTTTTAAGATATATAACTTCGGCTTTGTGTTTTTGAATTAATTCTTGATGTTTGTAGTATCCTTTTTTTTTGTATCTTTTGGCGCTTCTTATAAGGATAAAAACATCTTTCCATGTTTCTTTGTGTTTGCCTTTTCTTTTTTTGAATCTTTTAAATACTCTATATATTGTTTTATAAAATGGAACTTCAATAAAAATTACTAAATCGCTTTTTTTAATACCTTCTTCTATCCATGAAAGGTATCCTCCTTCAATAATCCATTTCTTTTTTTTATAAATACTCTTAAATAATTTTTCTCTATTTTTCTCACTACGTTTTTTATCATATTTCCTATAAAAAAAAATATCATCTAAATTATAATCTTGGATTTTTAATATCTTTGATAATTTTTTTGCTAAGTAAGTTTTTCCGCTTCCTGCATTTCCTAAAATATATATTCTTTTCATATCAAAATTGTTCGCTTTCCTTATCTTAATTTTTCCTACCATAACCTGCATCCTGCAAATTTATTTTCATCATTAATTTCTTCTGCAACACTGCTGACAAAATTAAGATTCGCAGAACTGCTTAAACTTTTCGCAGCATTTTCCAGTCCCCTCAAATTCAAATTAGAATTGCATCCTCTTATTGAAATAAAATCTGCTTTGTCTTTATACAGCAAGGCAAGATTCGCAGCCCTCTGCATCAGTCTTTTCACCTGGCATTCATAATTTTCACTATCTGAAAAAATCGCCGCATACATCAGAGCATCGTCGCTGAAATACATTTTGCTCCCGTCTTTCGTCACATATTTGGAATGATAATTAACTTCAATATCACAGGAACCGCTAAAGCAAACTTTAACAGAATCATCCTGGCAATTTTCTGTAACAAGATTTTTTTGGTTTAAAAATTCAATTTCGTCCTTAATATCTTCCGGGGCGTTCCTGAAGCAATACTCTTTTTCAGAAGAAGTCATGTAAATTAAATCAGCAACTTTAAATGGAAATTCAAAAGGTTTAGAGAAAAAATAAAAAGTTTTACCTTCTGCATATGTTTCTGAAAAAATATATTTATTTGAGAATTCTGCGTCAATATCTGTCTCTGTCCATTTCTTTAAACTTTTCTGCGATACTTGAATTCCTTGTTTTCCAAAAGTTCCTGTATTGCTGCATTTGTTATAGATTCTTGTCTCTGTAGGAAATCCCAGAGAAGTAACTCTTGCAGATTCAAAACCAGTCTCCAATGGATGTAATAAAATACCAATCTCTTGGCTTGTTTTTCCACTTTGCTCAAACTCTCCTTATTTAATAACTTTTGAAACACCCACCATCGCGAGAAACAAGATAAACA